>DATEKP010000155.1:0-3462 GCA_035277405.1 Allostellaceae bacterium
GCCGCCCTCGCTCTTGTCTTTCCTCCGCCGGCCGCGGCCATTATATGCAGGACGCACGTATTGTTCCCCGATTTTAGCGGGAAATCTGGCCATGACCGCTCCGTTGATGCCAAAGGCGACCGCCGTGTGGCTGGTCGAAAACACCTCGCTGACCTTCGAGCAGATCGCCGAGTTCTGCGAGCTGCACCCGCTGGAGGTGCAGGCGATCGCCGACGGCGAGGTGGCGATACAAATGCAGGGGCTCGATCCGGTCGCCAACGGCCAGACGACGGCCGACGAGATCGCGCGCTGCCAGGCCGACCCCGAGGCGCGGCTCAAATTGTCGCCGCAGGCCGTGCCGCAGCAATTTGTCCGGCACAAGGGGCCGCGCTACACGCCGATCTCGAAACGCCAGGACAAGCCCGACGCGATCATGTACCTGCTGCGCAACCATCCCGAACTGTCGGACGCGCAGATCTCCAAGCTGATCGGCACGACCAAGCCGACCATCGCGGCGGTGCGCGACCGTACGCATTGGAACAGCGTCAACATCAAGCCGCGCCATCCGGTCGGGCTGGGGTTGTGCACGCTCGACGAACTGGACCAGGCGATTGCGCGCGCCCAGCGCCTGAAGGGCCGGCCGGCCGAAGACGAGGCCGGGACCGGAACGGAAGAGAACGAGCCGGCCGAGATTTAGGACTTATTGTCCAGGGTCGTGAGCCGGGAGGATCGCAATAACAATTCGCCGTCATTGCGAGCGGAGCGAAGTATCTCGTAGCGCCGGCATCGTTGCCAACGAAATTGCTTCGCCGCCGTTGGCTCCTCGCAATGACCACGTTTCAGTCTGGGATGCCGGCGCTACCGCAATTCCGGCACGATCCAGAACGGCTTCTGGCCGCGCGCGACGCGCTCGCAATTGTCGAAGGCGTTGCGCCAGCGCTTCCAGTGGTTGTCCCAGGTCGGGCCGGCGGCGTGCGGGCTGAAGATCGCGTTCTTCAGCGAGAATAGCTCGTGGTCGGGCTGTGGCGGCTCCTCGCGCATGACATCGAGGCCGGCGCCGAGGATTTTCTCGTCGCGCAGCGCCTGATAGAGCGCCTTCTCCTCGACCACCGGGCCGCGGCAGGTGTTGATCAGGATCGCAGTCGGCTTCATCAGCGACAATTCGCGCTCGCCGATCAGATTGTGCGTCGATTGGTCGAGCGGCACGTGCAGGCTCACGATGTCCGAGGTCTTCAGCAATTCCGGGAACAGCGCGAAGCGGACGCCGAGCGCGTCTTCCTGGTCGGTCGTCATGCGGTTGATGTCATAGTATTGGATGCGCATGTCGAACGCCTTGGCGCGGCGGGCGACCTTCTTGCCGATATTGCCGAGGCCGACGATGCCGAGGGTCTTGTCTTCGAGCTCGTAGAGCTTGGTCGAATTGAAGTCGTTGCCGCGCCAGCGGCCCGAGGCGACGCCATCGTGCAGCCAGATCAGCCGGCGCGACACCGCCAGCATCAGCATCAGCGCGTGCTCGGCGACGGCGGTGGCGTTGGCCCCGCCGTTGTTGCAGATCGGCACGCCGGCGGCGCGCGCGGCGTCGAGATCGTAGGTGTTGTAGCCGGCGCTCAGCGTCTGCACGAGCTTCAGCTTCGGCGCCTGCGCATAGAATTCCGGGCCGTGCTTGAACTGGCCGGCGCCGATGTAGAACGGGGCGTCCTTCAGCAATTCCCAGAATTCCGGCCGGCCATGAGGCGCGCTGACCAGCTCGTAACCGTCCGGGATCAGGTCATGGGCGATCGCCAGCGTCTCCTCGGAATGGCCGGTCGGCGTCAGGATGCGGTGGGGCATGGGCGGCGTCTCCTCTGCGCGGGGTTATCTCGGTGCGGCTATCGTAACGACAGCGGGCAAGCCGGCCCAAGCGCGAAATCGGCATGGCGCGAGCGCGGGGTTGCGGCGCATGGGGCGGCAGCGGATGCTGCGGCATCGTTCCCTGGAGGGCCGCCATGCCGACAACGCTGCTGATGCTGCCGCCGCAGAGCGACAAGACCCGCGAGTGGGCGCACCGCCTGGCCGAGGCCGCGCCGGGCCTCGACATCATCGCGCCGGAGACGATGGAAGGCGCGGAGCAGGCGATTGCCGGCGCCGATGCCGCCTACGGCACGATCCCGGCCGCCCTCCTCGCGCGCGCCGAGAAATTGCGCTGGCTGCAGGCGCCGCAGGCGGCGCCGCCGGCTGGCTATTACTACCCGGAGCTGATCCGGCACCCGGTCGTGATCACCAATTTCCGCGAAATCTACAACGACCATATCGGCGCGCACGTGATGGCCTTTGTGCTCGCCTTCGCGCGCGGTCTGCATGTCTATCTGCCGCAGCAGCAGCGCCGCGAGTGGCGGAAACTGCCGCCGGACAGCGGCGTCGTGCACCTGCCCGAGGCGACGGCGCTGATCGTCGGGGTCGGCGGCATCGGCGCCGAGGTGGCGCGGCTGGCCGACGCCTTCGGCATGCGGGTGGTCGGGGTGGACGAGCGGCGCGCCGAGCCGCCGCCCGGCGTCGCCAAGCTGCACCGCGCCGCGGCGCTCGACAGCCTGTTGCCACAGGCCGATTTCGTGATCCTGACCGTGCCGCACACGCCCGAAACCGAGGGCTTGATGAACAGCGCCCGCTTCCGGCGCATGAAGCGCAGCGCCTACTTCATCAACATCGGGCGCGGCATGACCACCCGGCTCGACGACCTCGTCGCCGCGCTCGAAGCCGGGGAGATTGCCGGCGCCGCGCTCGACGTTTTCGAGCAGGAGCCGCTGCCGGCCGATCACCCGCTATGGACGATGCCGGGCGTGCTGATCACACCGCACACCGCCGGCTACGGCCCCTATCTCGACGAGCGCCGCTTCGAGGTGGTGAGCGACAATTGCCGGCGTTTCCTCGCCGGGCAGAGGCTGCGCAATGTCGTCGATAAGGCGCGCTGGTTTTAGCCCGCCCGTTCAACCGCAACACATCACACGGATAACTGCGCCGGCCGCTCCTGTTGACCAACAAGTTGGCAACAGGAGAAAAGCCATCATGAAGGCCTTGATGAGCGGCGCGGCAGCGCTCGCATTGGCCACGTTCGCCTTTGCGGTTCCGGCCAGCGCGCAATGCTGGTGGAACGGTTATTCGTGCGCCCCGGCAGCGGCGTACGGCGCGCCTTATTGGGCACCTTACGGATATTCGGGCTACGCGGATTATTACGGCGGCGGGTACCCGTATTACGGCTACAAGCCCGCGTGGCTGCCCTCCATTCCGGGCCCGCGGCCGAGCGGACGCGCCGGGCAATGACCTTGTTCTCCTCTCCCCATCGGGGAAGAGGGTCGGGGTGAGGGTGCTAGAGCACGATCCCCTTAAGCCGAAGCATAACCTGCATTGACCAGGTAATTGGCGCACTCCTGCGGGGTGAAAGCGTCGAGGAATTGGCCGATGCCGCGCCAGGTGGCTTCGATGGTGCGTGGATCGGTTTTGCGCAGC
>DATEKP010000156.1:0-2647 GCA_035277405.1 Allostellaceae bacterium
CTGCATAGACCAGCGCAGTATAAAGCTGCACGAGAGAGGCGCCGGCGCGGATTTTGGCGTAGGCATCCGCCGCGCTCGCGATGCCGCCGACGCCGATCAGCGGCAGCCGCCCCTCGCTCAGCCGATACATGTCGGCGAGCAACGCCGTCGAGGACGCGAACAGCGGCTTGCCGCTGAGGCCGCCGGCCTCGCCCGCTGCCGCACTCTTGAGGCCAACGGGGCGGGCGATCGTCGTGTTGCTGACGATGATGCCGTCGATGCCGCTGGCGAGCGTCACCTCGGCGATGTCGGTGCGTTCTTCGGCCGACAAATCGGGGGCGATCTTGACGAGCAGCGGCGGGCGCGCGCCGCTTTCCTCTCGCGCCCGCAGGACGCGCCGCAGCAGCTCCGCGAGTTCGTCGCGGGCCTGCAGGTCGCGCAATCCCGGCGTGTTCGGCGACGAGATGTTGATGACAAGATAATCGGCGAGCGGCGCGGCGCGCGCCACGCCCTCGGCGTAATCGGCGGCGGCGTCGGTGCTGTCGCGGTTCTTGCCGAGATTGACGCCGACGATGCCGCCATCGCGGCGGCGGCGCCCAAGCCGGGCCACGACATGGTCGAGGCCGCCGCTGTTGAAGCCGAGGCGGTTGATCAGCGCGCCATCCTCAACGAGCCGGAAGACACGCGGGCGCGGGTTGCCCGGCTGCGGCCGCGGCGTCACCGTGCCGATCTCGACAAAGCCGAAGCCGAGCCGCAGCAACGCGTCGGACGCGCGGGCGTCCTTGTCGAAGCCGGCGGCGATGCCGACCGGGTTCGGGAAATCGCGGCCCCACAGGCGCTGCGCCAGGATTGGCGGGTCGGGCTTGCGAGCGCGGCCGCCCAGCCTCAGTGCCAGCCCTGCGAGCGTCAGACGATGCGCCGTCTCGGGCGGCAAGGCGCGCAGCAGCGGCCGGGCCAGTGCGAAAAGGTCCGGCACGCGGTTCAGGTCGCCACGAGTTCGGCGCGGCCGAGGCCCTCGACCGTGACGACGGCGTGGGAGCCGGGCGCCGGGAACTGGATCGGCACCATGCTGCCGGTCAAGACGATCATGCCGCGCCGGAGCGGCGTCCCCGTCGCGGCCAACGTGTCGGCGAGCCAGGCCAGCGCGTTGAGCGGGTTGCCCATCACGTCGCCGCCCTGGCCCTGGCCGATCTCGGCGCCGTCGATCGTCAGCCGCGCGGTCGCCTCGGCGAGGTCGAGCCGGCGCCAATCGGTGATCGGGGTGCCCAACACCGCGCCGGCGTTCCACACATTGCCGGCGACCATCGCGGCGGCGCTGAGCCGTTTGTAGTCGTGGCGCAAATCCTCGAGCAGTTCGATCGCCGCCATGCAGCTCTCGACCGCCGCCGCGGCCCGCTCGCGGCCGCCGCCCTGCGGCAGGTCGTCGCCGAGCCTGACCGCGATCTCGGTCTCGATGCCCAGCCGACAATAGTCGCGCAACGCCAACTCGGCGCGGCCCTGATGCACTTCGCTGGCGAAGATCGCGCCGTAGCACGGCTCGTCGACGCCGCACAATTTCTGCATGACCGGGGTCGTCAGTCCGATCTTGTAGCCGACGACGGCGCCGCGCCCGCGCGCGACTTCAATCGCCTCGAAGTCGCGGCGGATCGCGTAGGCGTCGGCGAGATCGGTCGGCATCAGCTCGGGCGGCAATATGTCGATCGCCTGCCGGGTACGGAACAACGCCGCGATCCGTTCGGCTTTCTCGCGCGTGTCCAATGCGCCAAACTCCATCCGTTTGCGGTCGGCCGCCACCGCGCCTTTCGCGGCGGCCTTCCCGTGACCATATTTCCCGGCATAGTGATCCCCGACAAGCCGTTCCGGAGCTGCTGATGACCAATCTCGCCGTGACCAACGAATTGTTCTTCGAGCGCACCGGGCTCGATGCGGGCCGGGTCGAGCGCATCGTCGGCGAGGCCTTGGCTGGCATGGACGACGGCGAATTGTTTCTCGAATACAGCCAGTCGGAGAGCGTCGCCCTCGACGACGGCCGCATCAAGAGCGCCTCGTTCGACACGACGCAGGGGTTCGGACTGCGTGCGGTCTCCGGCGAAGCCGCCGGCTACGCGCATGCCTCGGAATTGTCGGAAGCGGCGCTGCGGCGCGCCGCCATGGCGGTGCGCGCGGTCGCGGCCGGCCATGCCGGCAATTTCGCCGATCCGCCGCCGGGCACCAACCGCGCGCTCTACACCGAGCGCAACCCGCTGGGTGCCGTCGATCTCGGCGCCAAGACGAAGCTCTTGGCCGAGATCGACGCCTATGCGCGCGGCCGCGACCCGCGCGTGCGCCAGGTCATGGCCTCGATGAGCGGCCTATGGCAGGCGGTGCAGATCGTCCGCCCCGATGGCCGCCGCGTCGCCGACATCCGCCCCCTGGTGCGGCTCAATGTGTCGATCGTCGTCGGCGAGGGCGACCGCATGGAAACCGGCTCGCACGGCGCCGGTGGGCGCGTCGCCTACGATTATTATCTCGACCCGGTGAACTGGCGGGCGCAGGTGGACGAGGCATTGCGTCAGGCGCTGGTCAATCTCGGCTCGGTGCCGGCGCCGGCCGGCGAGATGACCGTCGTGCTCGGGCCGGGCTGGCCCGGCGTCATGCTGCACGAGGCGGTCGGGCACGGTCTCGAAGG
>DATEKP010000157.1:0-3394 GCA_035277405.1 Allostellaceae bacterium
TCGATGTCGGCGGCGCGGTGGCGAAGATCTTCGAGGACAGCCCGTGGCGGGTGGCGCTGGTCGCGTCGTCGAGCTGGTCCCACGCCTTCCTGACGCCGAAGCATCATTACCTCTACCCCGACAACGCCGGCGACCGGGCGCGCTTCGACGAACTGGCCTCGGGCAAATTGGCGCGCTGGCGCGAACTCTCGACCGCCGACATCGAGGATGCCGGCCAGCAGGAGTTCCTGAACTGGGTGTGCCTCGGCGGCGCGATGCACGCGCTCGGCCGCGAGCCGCAGATCGTCGATTACGTCGAGAGCTGGATTTTCAACTCCGACAAGTGCTTCGCGCTGTTCCCGCCGCCCGCCGGTTGAGCTGGCCTCGGCGAATTAAGCCGGCGCATCCACTCCCTCCCCCTCGATGGGGAGGGCCGGGGTGGGGGTGAATTCACCGCCCCGAAACGGATTGCTGCCGCATCGGTCACCCCCTCCCAACCCTCCCCCATCAAGGGGGAGGCTTGAATGCGATCGCCCTGCAGCGAAAGCGGGAATGACCGGTGAGCTGGCGCGCGTCCGCGGCAAATGCGCTTGCGCCACCGTGCGATGTCGTCGGCGATTGCCGATCGGCCGCCGGTATGGTTCTTTTGCGGAGCGCCGGTCCGTCCGCAGCGGCCGGGGTCTACGAAAAGCGCCAACCGGGGAGGACTGACATGGCGGAGAGCGACAGCCCAATCGGCACCACCACGACGCGGCGGCGGGTTTTGGCGGGCGCCTTTGCCGGCGCGGCGATCGTCGCGCCGGCGCCGCTGCGCTACGCGCTGGCGGCCTCGAAACCCTACAAGCTCGGCACCGAGCAGCCGCTGACCGGGGTGGCCGCGTCGGGCGGCAAGACGGCGCTGGTCGGGGTGCAGATGGCCGTCGATCGCATCAACAAGGCCGGAGGCATCCTCGGCCGGCAGGTCGAGCTGTTTGTCGGCGACGACGAATCGAAACCCGACACCGGGCGCCGCGCCGTCGAAAAACTGGTGACCGACGACGAGATCGACGCGCATGTCGGCGGCTATCTGTCGAACATCTGCCTCGCCTGCTCGCCGGTCTTCCGGCAGCACAAGGTCGTCAACATGATCGGCGTGTGCCTCGACACGACGCTGACCACCAGCAAATGCAACCGCTACACGTTCCGCCCGTACGATTTCGCGCCGGCCCAGGCCAAGGCATTCGCCCCCTACCTGACGCAGAAGATCGGCAAGAAATGGCACATCGTCTACGCCGATTACGCCTGGGGGCAATCGACGCGCGACGCCTACGCGGCCGAGCTGAAGAACAACGGCGGCACCGCGGTGGGCGGCACCGGCATCCCGCTCGGCACCGCCGACATGGCGCCATTCCTGTCGAAGATCACCGGCGATTTCGACGGCCTGATCCTGATCCTGTTCGGCCCCGACGCGATCACCTTCGTCAACCAGGCCTACGATCTCGGCCTCGGCCGCAAATACCGCTGGGCCGGCGACGGCGCGGTGACGACCTCGACCAACCTGCCGGCGATGGGCAACAAGATCGAGGGCTTCATCGGCCTCGATCGTTACGTGCCGGTATTCGACCCGCCGCTCAACACGCCCTACCACCACGCGTTCTTCGACGACGCCGTGGCGCGGCTGAAGAAGATCGATCCGTCGGGCCCGCTGCCCGACCGCTACGTGCAATCGAATTTCGAAGCGGTCAACTGCCTCAAGCTCGGCATCGAGAAATCGAAATTCCAGGGCCGCGCCGACACCGACAAGCTGATCGCCGCGCTCGAAGGCCTGGAGATGAAGGAAGGCTACGACTTCCCGCAGGGCGACAAACTATTGCGCAAGGAGGACCACCAGGCCTTCGTGCGCGAGATCATCTTCGAGATCAAGGGCGGCAAGTACCATATCCTCGACGCCGTGCCGAAGGAGAAGACGATCGTGCCGCCGGCCTGCCATTTCGCCGTTTAGAGCGGTATCCGCTCCGGTGAGATCGCATCACCGTCACCCCCGCGAAAGCGGGGGTCCAGGGCAGCTACTCGTCGCCTGCCCCTGGATTCCCGCTTACGCGGGAATGACGATTTTCACAAAGCCTTAAGTGACGGCGGAGGTTTCGGCGGCGGCGCCGCCGCCGCGGCGCGACCGGGTTCGTGAAGCCGGCTCCGAGCCGTTGCTGCGCACCATCGGCCTGACCGTCCGGTTCGGCGGGCTGACGGCGCTGAACGGCGTCGATTTCGCCGTCGCCCGCGACGAAATCCGCGCGATCATCGGCCCGAACGGCGCCGGCAAATCGACGCTGTTCAACTGCCTGACCGGCGTGTTGCGGCCGAGCGCCGGCGCGATCCGCTTCGCCGGCGACGACATCACCGGCCTGCCGCCCGACCGCATTTCGCAGAAGGGCATCGCCCGCTCGTACCAGATCACCAACATCCTGCCGACCGCCAGCGTGCTCGAAAACGTGCGCATCGCCGCGCAGTCACGCCGCCACGCCTGGAGCCTCCTGCGTCATCACCGCGCCTATCGCGACCTGATCGACAAGGCCGAAGGCGCGCTCGCCGCGGTCGGGCTGCTCTCCAAGGCCTATGAGGACGCGGCCAACCTGTCGCACGGCGAGCAGCGCACGCTGGAGATCGCGATCGCGCTCGCCACCGAGCCGCAACTCCTCTGCCTCGACGAGCCGACCGCCGGGATGAGCGCCGCCGAGACGCACGACACGATCGAGCTGGTACGCCAGATCGCAAGCAACCTGACGATCCTGATCGTCGAGCACGACATGCAGGTCGTCATGCAGCTGGCGCAGCGCATCACGGTCCTGCATTACGGCGCAATCCTCGCCGAGGGCACGCCCGCCGAAATCCAGCAGAACCCCCGCGTCCTCGAAGTCTACCTGAAGACATGAATTCGGCTGATATCGCTTGCACGAGATTGCTTCGTCGCGTTGCTCCTCGCAATGACCCCCACTGTCGTCATTGCGAGCGCAGCGACGAAGCAATCCCGACCAGGCGGATCGCGCGGTAACTTGCGATGGACCCGCTGCTCAAGATCGACGGCATTCACAGCTATTACGGCAAGAGCCACATCCTGCACGGGGTTTCGCTCGAAGTGGGGCGTGGCGAGGTGGTCGGGTTGTTGGGCCGCAACGGGGTCGGCAAGAGCACGACCTTGAAGGCCGTCGCCGGCCTCGTCCACCCGAGCGCCGGGCACATCCTGTTCGAGGGGCGCCCGATCGAGCGCCTGCCGGCGCACCGCATCGCCCGCCTCGGCATCGGCTACGTCCCCGAGGAGCGGCGCATCTTCCCGGCGCTGACGGTGATCGAAAATCTGCGGACGGGGCTCGACCGCGGCGGCGTCCGGCAGGCCCGCAAGCTGGCGCTGCTCGACAAGGCCTTCGCCTATTTCCCGGTG
>DATEKP010000158.1:0-15504 GCA_035277405.1 Allostellaceae bacterium
TGCCGTCGCGCACCTCCAGCCAGTCGCCGGAAGCGATCTGGCGACCGAGCCAGTTCTGGATGAACTGGCTGGCCGCCGTGATCAGCCGGGTCAATAGCGCGTCGTCGGTGTCGGGAAAGGCATTCTGGCCGGTCTTCAGCCAGACCTTGACATCCCCGAGCGTCGTCAAATCGCCGAACGCCATTTCGCTCGCCTCGATGAGAAAAAAAGAGAACGCTTTTAACGCAGAGGTACACAAAGGACACGCGGAGCACGCGAAAGGGGGTCTTCGGGCGCGCAGCGCTCAACGAAGCCGGCAGTGGCGAAAATCTTGGCGCTTCGCGCCGGAAAAGGACCTCTGCGTCCTCCGCGTGTCCTTTGCGCCCTCTGCGTTAAAAAAATCCGGTTACCCGTTGCCGATATTGGTGATGACGCCGATCGCGAACGGTGCGTAGACCGCCAGCACCTCCTCGGCATAGACCCCGACCTGGCGCTGCCGCGTCACCACCGGCCAATCGATCTGGTAGTAGTCCTGCCGGGTCTTCACCTCGGCGACGTTCGGCACTTCGTTCGACTGGTACTGCACCGGCAGGTTCTCGGCCCAGCCGATGATCGTGCCGGGCGGCACGCGCGGATGGATGCGCACCGGGATTTTGAGGCCGCCGTTCAGCGCGAACGGGTTGAAGTAGAACGACACGGCGCCGGCCGCAGCCAAATCGTAGGCATTGCCGTCGCCGCTGACCTGGTAGTGCAACAGCGGTCCGGAGGCGTTCGACAGCACCTTGCTGGTGATGTTCTTCAGCTCCTGCACATTGACGTAAAGCACGGTCGGCGACAGCTGGTAGAGGCTCCACATCTGCTCGAACATCGCGTCGATCTCGTCGACCGAGCCGCGCCCCGAAGCGGTCAACGGCGTGCCGGTGCCGGCGGTGCCGGTCGGCAAGGCGCTGACATAGGCGGTCGACCCGGCCTTCAGCGCCGTCGTCAACAGGCCGTCATAGGCGTAATTCGGATTGGCCGAATTGTCGGCGGTGATCGTCGCCGCCGCCTGCCGTCCGCCGGCCAGCGGCGCCGCGAAGGCGGCGCTGTTGATCGTCGTGATCGCCTGCAACGTTTCGTTGCCGGCCGTGCCGACATACCAGGCGTAGGCAACGGCGCCCTGCAGCGCGGTGACGCTGGCGAAGAGCGTCTGCCCCAATGACACGGCCTGCGTCGCGTTGAGGCTCTTGTTCGACGAGCCGCCCGACAAGACGAACGTGTTGCCGTCGGCGCCGGTGATCGTTTTGGTCGTGGCGATTCCGGCGGAGAGGCTCGAATTCTGGTAGCCCTCGAGGGTCAGCGCGACGACGATGGCCGAATAGGTCGCGGCCGGCAAGGTCGCCCCGGAGCCGGAGGCCGACAGCGCCGGGGTCGCCGGCGTGCCCAGTTGCAGCGAGGCGTTGCCCCCGAGGATCGCCATCTCCTCCTTCAACATCAGCTTCTGCAGCAGGCGGAAGCTCATGCGGGCCTGGATGTCCTCGAAATTGCGGCCGGCGCTGATCGCCTCGTAGGTTGCCGCGTCTTCCTCGCCGAGCGTGACAAAGGCGGCCGATTTGCTCGCCGTCGTGTACGACATCTGTCCCGAGCGCTGGCCTTCGGGCACCCAGCCCATCGCGTCGAAGCCGGAGCCGATCAGCGAGGTCACCTGGCGCCAGTTGGTGGCGGTGCCGGTGCCGCCGCCGATGCGCGGCAGGGCGTTGCGGATCGGCGTCACGAACGGGTAGAGGTTCTTGGCCGGCGCCTCCAGGTCAAACGCCAACAGGCCGCTGCCGGTGGTGATCGATTTGGCGATCCGGTCGTCGGGCGTGCGCAGCGCGCCCTTCACCAGATCGAGCGTGTCCTGGGTCGGGTTCATCGGTTTCATCCTTCCCTTCGAGCATAAAAAAAGCCCGGCGCGGGCCGGGCCGGGAGTGGCGGTTGCAGGGGCGGTTATCGCCGGTTCAGTGCGCCGGTACGGTCGAACGGGGAGAGCGGATTGGCGCGCGCTGCCTTGATCAGCGTCAGCGTGCGCTCCTCGGCGCTCATGCGCGCCAGCGCGGCGGCGATATCGTCGGTCGCGATCCCGAAGTCGCTGACATCCTCGCGCTTTGCCAGCGCGGTGAAGCCGCGCGCGATCGTTTGCGGCGGCAGCGGCGTGCGGGCGATCTCGTCCACACGCTGCTGCAAGGCGTCGAGCCGCGGCAGGATGTCGCCGGCCAAGCGGGCGAAACTCTCGGCGGCCTGCAGGCCTGCCGACTTGCGCAGCGTGCGGGCCGCCGCGCTCGCCGCGATGTCGGCTGCCGCCGGTTCGGCCCCGGTCCCGTCTTCGTCGCCCGCTTCGTCGCCCGAGAGCGCATCGTGCAACTCGCACAAATCGGCGATGATCCGCCCAATCCGCTGCGCCAAATCGCCGGCGTCCTTGCGCGCGCTGTCGGATGCGGTGAGCGCCGGCGGCCCATCCGGAGAGATCCGGGAGCGCCAGGCGGCGACGATCCGCGCCTTGATCGCCTCGACCTCGGCTGACGTGTAGCGCGCGGCGTTGTGCGGCTGATGGATGAAGGCCCAGGCGGCGCGGATGTGGGCCTCGTTGTCGATCGGGTAGCGCTTCCTGCCGTCGGGGCGATAGCCGGGATCGGCGTAGTCGATCGATGCCGCCTCATCGGCGGCGCCCGCCCGTTCATCGGCCGTCTCGGCCTCCGGCGCGGCCTTCGCCAGACAGCGCTGCGCATCGGCTTTCGCCAGATGGTGATGACCCGCGACGCCGCAATCCCAGACTTGCATCGGTGCGCGGCTCTCGGCAGCGGCGGTCGGCGCGGCGGACAATTTCCAGCAATCGAACACGGCTTCGGGGTTGGCCGGGCGATCGACCACAGAAATCTCGGTCAGCCGCAGGCCGGTGATCAGGCGCCGGTCGGCCGAATCGCGGGCGGTGATCCGGCCGCCGATCGAAAACCCCTTGTAGACGCCCTCGATGACCTTCTCCCAGGCATCCGCATCGATAATCTTGGCGCCGATGTAGAGTCCCTTGTCGTCAATCGCGGCCTCCGTGGCCACGCCGACCGCCGACAGCCGATGCATTTCGCGGATATTGGCGAACCGCATGTAGTCGTCGAGCGCCGCGGCCAATGCTGCGCGCGTCACGGTCTCGCCCTGGTCGTCCTCCGCCTCGGTCGAGGCATAGCCCCACACCATCCGCTGTTCGGCATCGACCTTGGCGATCGGCCAGTAAAACCGCATCGAAACTCTCCTTGTTCTGAAAGCGCGGCGCGCACCACATCGTCAGTTGACCCGGACGCATTGCAGCGTCGAGCCGGGGCCGACGACGGTGCTGGTGGCGTTGGAGGCGTTCTGCGCGGCTTGCAAGTTGATCGTGCCAGCGGTGTTGACGGTCAGCGAGCCCTGCACGTAGAGGTCGGTGACGACCGCCGTGTTGGCGACGAAGTTGCTGGCGAGCCCGGTCACTGTCGTGTTGGCGACGGGCGTCGTGCCGTTCCACGCGAAGCCGTTGAAGCTGGCGCTGGTTGCGGTCAGCCCGCTGCCGGCGGCGTAGAACCCGGCCTTCAGCCCGCCCGACGCGCCCGAGGCGGTCACCGTCAGGTGCGCCGCGCAGTTGTAGGTGGCGCCGGCGACCAGCGACTGGCTGAGGCCCGGTACGGTCGCCAGCGTCGTGTTCGAGGTCGCGGTCAAGGCCGCGGTCGAGACCTCGAAGGTGTTGGCGAGCGCGGCGCCCCTGAGCACCTGCGGCAGCGACGGCGGGGCGTTGAAGGCGGCCAGCGGGCCGAACCGAAGCACCCCGGCGGCGCCGCCGGCGCTGCCGTCAGTCGCGACCAGGTTGGCGAAGCTCGCCCAGTTTGGGTCGATCTGCTGGTCGCTGTGGACGCCGCCGAGATCGAAGGTAGCGTTGAAGAAATTGCTGGCGAGGGCGAACAGCGGCTGCCCGGTGGTGACGATCCCCGAGGTGCCGTCGAACCGGACGCCGATCGTCACGCCCTCGATCAGCACGCGGCCGAGGCCGGTCAGCGTCCTGCCTTCGAGGTCGGCGCCGAACACGGTCACGTCTGAGGTGAACAGACCGAGGTCGAAATCGCTCTCGATGCTGGTCTGGCCGAAATTTGAACCGTTGTTGAAGGCGGCCGATTTGAGGCCGTAGAGGAAGCACAGCGTGCAATCGCGGATGACCAGCGCGGTGCCGGCGTTCTGCTCGAAGCTGAAGCCGGCGAGGATCAGGTCGTTCGGGTTGTTGCTGCCGTCCTGCGCGCCGTAAATCTCGCCGGCCGGCGACAGGATGACCGGCTGGTTGGTCGCGGTGCTGCCGGCGTTGTTGGCGAGCGTGATCGTGGTGCCGGAGACATTGGTGATCGTCGAGCGCAGCGCGTTGATGGTGCCGCCGTCGGGCACCGCGCCGGCGCCGGGGATGTAGACGATGCGGCCGATATCGGCGCTGGAGAGCGCCGCGGCGCTGATCGTCAGCGTGTTGGTGCCGCTGGTGATCGAGCCGGTGACGCCGCTGGCGCCGCACAACACGCCGGTGTGGGTGACCGAGGCGTTGCGGCTGACCGTGACATGCGTCGCGTCGGTGAACGCGCTGACCGTGAAGACCTCGGGATAGGTCCCGCCGTTGCAGTAGAACGACGTGCCGACATCGGCGGCCGAGAAGAAGCTGGCGCTGGCCGACAGCGTGTTGGTTGCGGCGGTGATCGAGAATGTCGTGCCGCTCGGCACCAGGTGGGCGCTGGCGTGGTCGCCGCAGCCCCATACCTCGACATTGGCAACCTGGCGCAGGTTGAACGGCCCGAGCAGCGACAGGCAGGTGCCGCGGTTGGCGGTGAACTGGCGGATCGTGATGTCGCGCAGCCGGGCGTCGGTGACGTAATTACCGCCAAAAGCGATCGGCGGCGCGGTCAGGCTGGCGTCGTAGGTGAACTGCACCCCTGACCAGTCGGCGATCTTGCCGCGCGTCGTCGGCGTCCCCGGGTTGGTCAGGTCGATCGCAAAGCCGGCCCAGGCCGAATTGTAGTCGATGTAGAAATCGCACGCGTCGGCCGCGCCGGTCACCTTGTAGGACTTGGCCGGCCACGCGTTGACGCTGGCGGTCAGGCGGTAGGTCCCGGCCGGGCAGAACCCGGTCGTGCCGTTCGACGCGAGCTCGGTCAGCCAGGCCTGCACCGCCGCCGTGTCGTCGGTCACGCCGTCGCCCTTGGCGCCGTAAGCCTGCGGCGTCACCATGTGCAGCAAATTTTTTTGCGCCGCCGGCAGCGCCGCGTTGCCGGCGGTCGTCAGCATGTTGGTGCCGGAACTGGCGCCTGCCATCGCCGGCGACAGCGGCGCGAGTGTCAGGATCAGGCCGCATATCGCGAGCGTCAGGCGAAGACGGTTCGGGCGGATGGTCATCAATGCGCCTCCAGCACGACGACGGTGGACCCCGCGGCGCTGATCGCGTGCACCGCGCTACCCACCACCGTCGCGCTCTCCCAGCACATTGAGCCGCCCTGGTGGCCGTCACTCGAGGCGCCTTCAAGCGCCCAGCCGCCGCCGGCGGTGGCCGCCTGGTCGAATGCGAGATTGACGAGGCCGGTGCCGATATTCATCAGGCACAGATACCGGCGGCCGGCGCCATAGCCCAAGGTCGCATCGACCCCGGCGGCGAGGGTCACGAGAGTTTGCGTGATCGCCGCGCTCGACGGCGCGACGATCTCGGCGGCATCACCGCTCGCGATCGTGCCAAGCAGCAGCGCGGCCGCGAGGGCCGGGGACGGGTTGCGCATGGTGAAGTCTCCAAAGGGTGTCACAGCGCCCGCACGCCGCAGGCACGGTCTGACTGCCGGGATTCGGTTCTATTGCCGCTCTAATGCGCCGGGCGCCGGTGCGCCGCTAGGAGCAGCATCCGGTCAAGTTGTTCACCCGTTTTCGTCATGCCCGGACTTGATCCGGGCATCCACGCGAAACTGCGAGGAGATCGCCTGCTTCTCGTGGATGGCCGGGTCGAGCCCGGCCAAGACGGAGAGAATGATTCCGTTTGATCGGACGCTGCTCTAAATCGCTGCCGGCTCGGTGATGGCATGGTTGCCCCGGCGGACCAAGGAAGTCGGCGGCAGCCAGAGGGCAGAACAGACGACGCGCCAGCCACCCGTTGAATTCGTCCTTGTATAGCGCATCTCAGAACGCCTGGTACCGACGCCGCTCGGCGCCCAGACGAGCCGCACGCCGTCAGTTCCCTCGAGTTTCGCGCGGCACGGGTTGGTGGAGCAATTACCTCATGCCCTCGATGCTTGTATCGCCGCGAAAGCTAAAATCTCGCTGAGCCGTCTCCGAATACAGCAATTTCGAACCGCTTGCCGGCTCAGCGCTGAACGTCGATGGTCGGGCATTCCTCGTGCACCTGCCGGTACTGCTTGCCGTCGAAGCGTGCCTCGCATGGGGTGTACAGTCGCCGATATCCATGGTCGCGCCGTCTTAACGCGACAATCGCATGTTCGCTGCCATCGCTGACGTAGAGTAAATGGCAGCGGTGGTCCTTCCGCCTTTCGCCGATCATCAACAAGCATCCGGCACTGCCGCACCACCCTATGTTTTTGAACAAAAAGAGATACGCTTTCGGCGCCCGCCGGCTCAACGCAATCCGTCCAACCTCGGCCGACCGAGACAGTATGTGAATTCCATTAGAGTGATCGCCAGGGTAGTGATAGTAGGCCGACAGCCTCACCGTACAGCCGCTTCAGGATGAAGGCAGCAAAGTCCCGAGCGACTGCTTCATCTTTGAGTAGCGGGCCGAACAGAGCATTGGAGAAGAAGACTTCCGGGCTCTCTGGGTGATCCACGATATGGCACTCCAGTTAGGGTTAGGACAAGTCTGCCCGATCAGGGGACAAGGGGATTGGAATGCTCGATCCAGAGATATGGCGACAGCTTATCTCGTTTTCAGTGCGAAATCGCCGGATGCCGGACTACTCGAACCGGGAGTTAACCGGTTTATCCGCGAACTGGTCGATCATGTGCTCCACGGCGTCATGATCTCCTGTCTTGGCGAGACGCGTAAATTCTGCGGCAAATGCAGGGTCTTTTTGCAGCAAAAGAACTGTTGCCAGCGGGCGTAGCCATGGTGTTTTCAGTACATCGTGCAATGCATTACGGCATCGTTGCGGGTCCACATCGTAAACAAGAATCGCCGCATCCAGCCGCACATCAAGATTCGGATCATTCACTAACGCCAGAAAGCTGCGCAGTGCAGCATTGCCGCGCGCAGAAAGTGCTTGATACGCTGGTACCATTTCCCGATTATAAATGTCATTTCCCTTCAAAAGGGTCCGACACATTGAGCGCTCGATGGCCCATTTTCGAAAATATGCGATTAGTTCCGAATCGCTCCAGCTTACCATTGTGCCGCTAGTCACGGTATCACCCGGCAAAGCTTCAGAAGTGCTATACCCATTGCCCTCTGGTCGACGGGATTATGTTCCCTGAGCACATCGCGGAGCCGAACCCCCGGCGAGAAGCTGCTGCTCATGAACCCCGAGACGCAAAAGTGTTTGAGCACCGGCACCGCTGCCATGTTATCCGTGTTCTGGATCCAGGTGTTGATTCCTTCCGATGACGTCAGGTCCGGCCGGATCTGGCCGTTCTGCTCGATGATATGATGCCATTCATAACCCAGCGGCGGGTCGCCAAGATAGGCCCGCAATTGCGCGCGGGGGCTTCGTGGTTTGCAGTTCGTTCAATGGCCTCGGCGGGTCGAATAGCGAGCGCAAGACATCGGGCAAGTCATCCACGGTTAGGCCGCGACTTGCGAGGTAATCGCGGAGCGCTGCCGTGTCGCCCGTGTTCTCATTGAACAGCCGGTACAGGTTGCGGGCAACCTCTTGCATGTCCGGCGACAGATTGGAGCCCGCGTCTTGCAGGAGGCCTATTACATCGCGGTCAGAGGTACTGCCACCCGACGGATGAAAGACCGCGTCATTGAAACCTGATTTGTCCGCCGAAGCTGGCGTGGGTGCGTCCGGTGCTGCCCCGTCCGAGGCGGTCCCGTTGCTGCTATTGTCGCCAGCCTCACCGGTCCCTTCCTCACCGTCGCCGGTCCAGCGGCCATGCGGGTCGCGCGGTTCGTTCGGGTCGAAATTGGCTTTGACGAACGGCACGATCACGGCGGGCCGCCGGCTTGCGGTCGTGGCGTCGGCCGGCACCGCCAGCGGCGCGGCGCCGTTATTGCCGTAGACCATCGCCTGCTCGCCGCCAGCGACGGGATCGACGCCGAGCGCGGCGCGCGCCTCGTTGACCGTGTAGATGCCGCTGCGCACGAGCGTGTCGAGCATCCGGGCCTGCGCCGCCGGGTCGCTCGGGCGCGGGTCGGCCCAGGCGAATTCGAGGTCGCCGTGCCCCATGCGGTCCTGGATCACGTGATCGACCAGCCGCTTGACCCAGCCCATCAAGGGCGCCAGCCCTTCAGAAAGTGCCGCCTCCTGCGCCGTCTCGGCCGTCGCGCGGTTGACCTGGCGGACGAAGGCGGTCGGCGGCAATGAGAAGGCGTAGCACACGATGCGCGCGAGCCACTCGTCGAACTCGTCCTTGTAGGGCGCCTCCTTGAAGGCCTGGTAGCCGGTGCCGCTCGGCGTCCAGACGAGCCGCGTGCGCGCGCCGGTGTTGCCCGCCAGAACGCTGTCGAACCATTCCTGGAACTGTCGGATCTGCTCGACATTCCAGCCCTCCGGCGCATTGAGGAGGCCGGGCGGCACATTGCCTTCGGTAAAGTGCTGCAACTGCATCGCCTGCCGGCGCAGCCCGATGTTGATCGTCATGACGATCTGCTCTACCGGGCTGAAGCCGTAGCCCTTGTGCGGGCGCGGATTGCGCGGCAGGTACAAGAGATCGTCGCTGGTCAACAGCTTCCACGGCCGGCCGTGGATCACCTGCTCGAAAGCCGGCGCGGGCGGAAGCGGCCGCCTGCCGGTATCGTCGAACAGCACTTTGATCGTCGCGCCATCAACGACGTCGAGGCCGATGATGTCGCCGCCGCGGTTGCGCCGCATCTCCAATGCCGGCGCATCGAGCACCAGGACGTCTTCGAGCAATTCGCGCAGCCAGCTGCCGAACGGCCGCTCTCCGTCGGGTCGACGCCAGAAATCGGCGAGCCGCGCAGCGCGAGCGATGACCGCGTCGGGTGGACGGCGCGTGCCG
Source organism: Allostellaceae bacterium (assembly GCA_035277405.1). Lineage (GTDB taxonomy): Bacteria > Pseudomonadota > Alphaproteobacteria > ATCC43930 > CGMCC-115725 > DATARH01. The sequence continues at coordinate 9,166 of DATEKP010000158.1, forward strand.
CGCGGCTTGATTGTCCAGTCGAGCCGTTCGAGCTGGTCCTTGCGGGTCTCGATCGCGAGCCGCGTGATGTCGTGCGCGTCGGCGAGCGCGCGCAGCTCGGCGAAGGACACCGGCTCCGCGGCGCGCGGCGTGTAGATCGTGTTGACGCCGACCGGGAAGTCCCACAGGCGCAGCGGCTCCGGATCGGGCGGGGCCAGCGGGTAGCCCGGCGAGAAGACGCCCTGGCCGGGCTCGAACACGTTGCGAAATTGCGCCTCGATCCCCTGCTGGCCCCAGGTGTAGGACAGCGCGAGGGACGTGCGGCGTCCGCCTTGCGGAGGCATCGTCATCTGCTCCAATCAGAAGCTGGAGAGGGCGGACCGCTTCCAAGTATTGGGCGCGGTGCAGGCGTAAAGGAAATTCGAGTCGAACTCGAGTTGGCCGGTCTGGCACGCGGCGGTGCTCGACGCCGGCGTGCCGACCGCGGGGAACATGCCGTTGGCCGAAGCCGTCGCCGGCGTCGTTGCCATGATCCGGAAATTGGAGCCATCGAACTGCAACGTGACCAGTTCGTAATTGCCGGCGGCGAGCGACAAGCTCGTCTGGCCGCCGCGCGTCCCGGGTATGAGGATGTCGCCGCCGTTGGTGACGATAGTCAGCGTCTTGTTATCGTCGGAGACGAAGCTGATCGACCAGCCGGCGGCGATCGCCGTGGTGGACGGCAGCGTCACGGTCAGGCTCGCGATCGGCGAGTTGAAATTGGAGATCGTCGTGCCGCAATCGGTCGGGCCGGCGGCGTAGCTGCTGACCGCCGGGAAAATCCATTTTGCCGTGCACGGCACGCCGCGCAGGCCGATCGCGCCGGCGCTCGCAGGGGTCAGCTGCAGCACGCGGAAATTCGAGCCGTCGAACTGCAGTATGGCCATTTCGTAGTCGCCGGCGGTCAGCGGCAGCGAGGTGACGGTGGCGCCGCTGCCGGGATAGAGGATCTTGCCGCCATTCGTCGCGTTGACCTGCACCGCGGCGGTCTTGCTGTTGTCGTTGGCGATGGCCAGCGTCCAGCCCGGCTCGATCGCGTCGATCGATGGCAAGGTGACGGTCAGAAAGGCGAGCGGGCTGTTGAAAGCCGAAATCGCGGCGCCGTTGTCGGCGCGCCCGGCGCTGTAGGCGCTCGCTGCCGGAAACAGCCAACGCGACAGCCCGCCGATGCCGGCCAGCCCCAGCTGCTGCGCCGTCGCCGGCGTCACCTGCTCCACCCGAAAATTGCCGCCGCCGTCGTATTGCAGTGTCACGAACTCGTAGGAATTGCCGGCGAGGCTCAACGATGTCTGTGTCGCGGGATTGGCCAGCGGGTAAAGAATATCGCCGCCGTTCGTGCCGTTGACCTGCACGCTCATCCCTTTGCCCGCGTCGGTAGCGAAGCCCATCGACCAGCCCGACGGCAGCCCGGTCGTCGGCGGCAAGGTGACGGTCAACCCCGCCGTCGTATTGAAGCTCGACACGACATTGCCGTTGTCGCCCAAAGTGGCGGCATACCCGGCGCTCGCCGGGTAGAGCCAGTTGCCCGGCCAGTCGCGGCTCTCCATCCCGTTGGCGGCGAGCGTCGCGCGCGTCGCCGCAACGACCCGAAAATTGCTGCCGTCGGCTTGGAGTTCGAGATATTCGTAATTGCCCGGCCCCAGCGTCACCGACGAGACCGCCTTGCCGCCGGCCAGAATCTGGCCGGATGACGCGGTGACCGTCACGCCCTTGCCGTTGTCGGTGGCAAACCCCATCGACCAGCCGGCGGCAACCGCGCTCGGCGCCGGCAATGTGACGGCCAGCGCAGCCCCCGGTGCGTTGAACGACGACAGCACGGTCTTGTCGTCGATTGGCGTGGCGGTATAGCTCGCCGCCGCCGGGAATTGCCAGCGTGCCCAGTTGCCCGAACCGATCACCTCGACGCCAACGGATTGCGGACCGCGGTTGACGACATTGCCGGCATAGGTCGGGTTGATCAGCAAATTGTGCGTGCTGGCCGTGGCGTTGACCGCGGTCGCGCAGGCGAAATAGGGCGAGACGAACGTGTTCATCCCGTCGTGCGGGAAGGTGATCGCGAGGCAGGTCGGCGCGTTCTCCATGTCGAACGCGAAGATCGTGTTGGCGAAGTTGAAGCCCTGCTCCAGCAGCAGCGCGGCGCCGCCCGTCGCGGCGGCCGAACCGGCGCCCGAGATGCGCGAGAACTGCGTCTGTTCGAGCGCGATGCCGGCCGCCCCGCCGGCGCTGTCGGCGATCGCGAAGATGTCGCTGTCGAGCACGTAGTTGATCTGCAGACCGCCGGCCGCTGCGGCGGCTGAGGCGTTGTTGACGATCAGGTGGTCGATCTTCAGCGAATTGTGCGCGTCGGAAAAATCCGCCTTGCCGATCGCCACCGCGTAGCCCGGCGTATCGGCATCGACGAACAGCGCTCCCTCCGCCTTGAAATAGAAGCAATTGGCCGGGCTGGCGACGGTGCCGCCGGAGCACTCGACCTGCAGCACGGGGCCGCTCGCGATTGCCCGTCCATCGATGGTCGCGCCCTCGGAGATTATCCGAAAGCCGTTGCTCGCCTGGCCGGCGTAATCGATCGCGATCGTCGCCGTCACCTTGTAGGTGCCGGCCGGGATGTGCACCGGCCAGTTATTGGTCACCGCGGCGGCGATGGTGCTTTGGATTGCCGCAGTGTCGTCATGGCTGCCGTCGCCGACGGCGCCATTACACTTGACGTCGATCCACGGGTGGCCGGAGCACATCAAGACGTCGCCGCCCATCGTCGCCGCGCCGGTCGTCGACAGCGTCGAAAAATTTCCCGGCGATTGCGCCAGCGCCGGCGCGGCCGCGATGCCGACCGCGGCTACAGCCGCCGCCAGGGCGCGGTCGAGCCGGCGCCAAAGCCGCATCGCGCTCACCACCGCCGCGCCGCGAAGGCCTGGCCGGTCGTCGCGCCGAATAGGCTGACGGCACCCGCCGGCTTGTAGCCCGACGGGGTCGCGAAGGTGCCGCCGTTGGCGGCCAGCTGAATGCTGGCGCCGCCGGCCGATGCGATCCCGACATCGCAGACCCACAGCGCGGCGGAGGAATTGTTCTGCACCAGAAATCCATTCGTCGGGACAATCCCGCCGAACAGCGTCTGCGCGCTGCCGCCGGCCGCGACCGTCCCGCTGCCGTCCCCGGCGGGATTGGCGGCGGTGTTGACGACCGGCAGCGGGTTCTGCGGGCCGACCGGCGTCGCGATGCCCTGCCCGTCGGTCGCCGCCGCGGCATGCAGCGGCACCAGATTGCCGCTGCCGTCGAGCTCGGTCGCGAGCGATTGGACCGTGGTATTGGCGTCTTTGACGAGAAGAGTCATCGAACCTCGTCCTGCGTTGCGGCAAGCTGCCGATAGGTCTCGAACATCGCCTCGCCGGCATGCGGCTCGACCAGCAGCTCGGTTATTGCCCAAACCAGCGCATCGACCCGGTCGGGCGAATAGCCGGCGGTGCGCCGATCGAAATCGGCGGTGAACCCGCACATCTGGTCTTCGAGCTGCGCGAACGCGCCGAGATGGTGGATGCGTCCCTGCTCGTAGAGCGCCGCTACCGGTTCGGCGCGCACCGCCTTGCCGCGCGAGGCGTGCACCGCGCTGAACGGCACGTTCGGATCGATCATCCGCAAGGTCGCCTCGACCATGTCGCCGCCATTATTCACTTCGGCGACGATGCGGTCCGCACAGTGCGCGCGATAGGCGGCGAGCGCCGTCCTGGCCCATTCCGCCGGGGCATACCGCCCCGATGTATCGGCCAGCACGTAGCCGTGGCCGCGTGCATCGCGGCCGGCAACGACGATGCCGGTCTCGTCCGCATCGGCGCCAGACGCAGCCGCCGGGTCGATCGCCACGACGACCCGAATCGTCTCCGGAGCCGCGCCGGTCCGCGCCGCCTCGATCAGCGCGCGCTGCCAGAGCGCGCCAGGCAGGTCGTCCAGAATCTCGGCGTCAAGTTCCTGCCGTCCGAGCCGCGTTCCTTGATAGCGCGTGACGATCTGATCGAGGAAGGCGGGCGCCAGATTGGCGCGGTTTTCGATGGTGCGGCCGCGCGTCACCGCCACTTTCGCGTCGGCGAGCAGATCGCGGATCAGCTTTGTCGGTCGTGGGGTCGTGGTCACGACGGCACGCGGGTCGTCGCCGAGCCGCAGCCCGAACATCAGCATGTCCCATGCCGCGGGGTAGCGCCATGCGGCCAGCTCGTCGCACCAGGCGAAATCGTGCTGCGGGCCGCGCAGCCGTTCCGGTTCGTCGGCGCTGTAGGTCGTCGCGATCGCGCCGTTCGGCCAGGTCAGCCGGCGCTTCGACGGCTCGTAGAGCGGCCGGTCGCCTGGCGGTGCGATCGCCAGCAGCCCGCTTTCGCCCTCGACCATGACGTCGCGCGCATCGGCCGCGGTCGGCGCGACCAGCGCGACGCGGCGCGCCGTGCGCGCCTGCACGCGGGCGCGTACCAGTTCGGCGCCGCTGCGCGTCTTGCCGAAGCCGCGCCCGGCCAGGAGCAGCCACACCCGCCAGTCGCCCGGCGGCGGCAATTGCTCGGGGCGGGCGCGGTAAGGCCACTCATGCTTGATCCTCAGCGCGTGCTCGCGGGTCAGACCCCAGATCAGGCTGTCCCTCAGCGGCTTCGGCAGCAAGGCGAGCGAGCTCGCGTGCAAGAAATTCACGAGGGTCCTCTTCCTGGTCTTCCGTCGGCGCCGCCTGCTGCCGCCGCGGCGACGGAAACATGCCGAGATGGCGCGCGATCGCGTCGAGCGCCGCCTTGCGGTCGTATAGCTTGACGCGCGAGCGTCCGGCCTCCGCCCCGGGGACGATCTCGGAGATTGCCGCCACGTCGGCGTCGCTCATCTTGGAGAGCGGCCGGATGCGGAACCCGCCTTCGGTGTCCTCTTCGACCATGTGTCGCAGATCGGCGAAGGCGATCGCGGCGTACTCCCACAGCACGCGATCGACGGTGATGCCGAGCCGCGCGGCGCGTTCGGCGATTTCCTCGACCTCGCTCGGCCCCGCCCGTTCCTTGCTCTGCCGCCGGCGCACGCCGGCCGGTCGGGAGGCGCCGCGCGGCGTGGACCGAGTTTTCAAGAACAGCGCTCTGCCGAGTTGCGACCGGCGCGTCGCCGCGCCCACTTCCGTCAGTGTGGCGATGTCATACCAGATCGATCCCGATTTGTCAATATAAAAAATGCTATTTTGATAATGATGGCCTGCCGAAATGGGCCTCGAGCGCGCCGAGAGCGGCGACCAGGATGCCGGAGGCCGATTCCTGGCTCACTCGACGTCCGCTCCACCCGCGGTGCAATGCCCACTCCTTCAACGAGTGCTCCCAGCCGACGACATGCCACAGGCAAGACCCGGCGGGCGAGGCGATCCCGCCGACCGCTTCGATCGCCCGCCAAACGGCGCGCCGTGCCGCCTCGATCCGCAGGCCGGGCCCATCGTGATCGGGACGCAGCGCGCGCGCGCCGAGTCGCAAATGGGACAGATCGAGAGCGCGCAGCGGATCGAGCTGCGCCAGCGCGAAACGGCTGCGGAAGTCTTCTCCGGCCTGGCGCATGGCCGGCGTGATCGAGCCGCGCCGCTCCATCTGCAGAAGCGTATCGACGGCACGATAAGGCCGGCTCGGTTGGCCGTCGCTGTCGCCGATCGCACGATCGAGCCGCTCCACCGGACCATGCGCCCGCCGCTCCGGCGTCGGCCCGCCGGCGGCGGACGGGTCGGCATCTTCGGGCCGCCGCTTTGCTGCTTTCATCCGAACCTCCTTCCGAACATTTCGTGAACGACTGGCGCGCAAAGCGGCGCGCGCGGCGCGGTCGAGGCGCCGCATCAGGGCGTCCGGCGGTTCCCGCGCCGGGCGTCCGCGGGTGCCGCCGATCGTCGCCGCGAGTGCCTCGATTTCGCGCAGACGCCGCCGCTCGGCAGCGCTGCCGGCGGCAATGCGGCAGTGCGCATGATGCTGGCTACAATAGGCGGACCCTGCGAGGCGAGGCGCGCCGCAGAACGTTGCCGGCGTGGCACCGTCGACGAGGAAGGCGCAGCCGGTATCTGGCACTGTTTCGGTCGGGTTGCCGCCGATCATGCAATTCCCCCTTGCCAAACGCGCACGCCACGTATATTATGAAACTACAAATGTCAATATGGTAATATCGGAAATAGCGATGGATGCGATGTGGTTCCAGCAGGCGCTCGAGCGCGCCGGGGCGACCCAGGCCGACCTGGCCCGCCACTTGCGGCTGGCGCCGTCGGCGGTCTCGCGCATGCTGAAAGGCGACCGCCAGATGAAACTCCTGGAGGCGGTGCAGATCGCCGTCTTCCTCGGCGTCCCG
>DATEKP010000159.1:0-8662 GCA_035277405.1 Allostellaceae bacterium
TGGGGTGAGGGGGCACACCGACGCTTCAGAGCGTATGCCCTCACCCACCGCTCGCCGGCGCGAGCGGTCCCCCCTCTCCGGCGATGCGGGAGAGGGTTTCGTCGCCGCCATGCATCAGTTCGAACAGGATGCCTTCGCGGATGCCGCGGTCGGCGACGCGCAGGCGGCCGACCGGCCAGGTGGCGCAGATCGCGTCGAGGATGGCGCAGCCGCTCAGCACGAGATCGGCGCGCTCGCGACCGATGCACGGGTTGGCGGCGCGGCCGTCGATGTCGAGGCCAGCGAGATGACGCGAGACGAGCTCGATCTGGTCGAAGGTCAGCGTGCTGCCGTCGACCATCGCGCGGATATAGCGCGGCAAGGCCAGATTGATGCCGGCCAGCGTTGTGACCGTGCCCGAGCTGCCGAGCATCTGCACTTCGCGGGCGCGCACCTTGCGGCGGATCGCGTGCGCCTTCTCGAACGGCGCCAGCGCGGCCTCGGCTTCGGCCACCATCGCGCGGTAGATCGCCCGCGTCACCTCGATGCCGCCGAACCGCTCGGTAAAGGTGACGACACCGAACGGCAGCGACACCGAACCGAGGATCTCCAGGCCGGCTGGCTGGCCGCGCGACCGCTTCTGGCGCACCCAGACGATCTCGGTCGAGCCGCCGCCGATATCGAACACGACCGCGTAGGGGATGCGCGGGTGCAGCAGCGGCGCGCAGCCGGCGACCACCAGCCGCGCTTCCTCGGCGGTCGAGATGATCTCGATATCGAGGCCGATCTCGTCGCGCACGCCGTCGAGAAAGGCGGCGCAATTGGCGGCGCGGCGGCACGCCTCGGTCGCGACGTAGCGGCCGCGGGCCACGCCGCGCTGCTCGATCTTGCCGGCGCAGATCTTGAGTGCCTCGATCGTCCGCGCCATTGCCGCCTCGGACAGGCTGCCGGTCGCGGCGAGCCCCTCGCCAAGCCGCACGATGCGCGAAAACGCATCGACGACGCGAAACCCGCCGGCGGCGCGGCGGGCGATCAACAGCCGGCAATTGTTGGTGCCGAGATCGAGCGCGGCGTAGCACGGCAATGCCGGCCGCGGCATCGCCCGTTCGGACGGCATCAGCGTCGCGCCCGAGGGCGCAGCGCGCTCGCTCAATGTGATGTGCTGCTGCGCGCCGTTGGACATGATCGAATGGTACCGCAGCGTGGCGGCGAATCGAAGCGCCGCAAAACGCCGCCCGGCCCCGGCCTGCCGTTATTGCTGCGGGTGCAGGGGTCGGCCGCCGACCACGAGGCCGCGCAGCGCGAAGCGCCGCCGCCCGTGGCGCACCTGACCGACCACGTCGCGAAACTCGAATTCGCCGTCGGCCAGTTCGAGAATCGTGGCATCGCCGACCGCACCGACCGCGAGATGGCCGAGATCGGCGCGCCCGAGCACGCGCGCCGGCGCCGCCGTTGCGGCGCGGACAACCGCCGCCGGCTCGGCGCCGAGCGCGAGAAACTTCGACATTGTCACGAGCTGGTCGAAGGCCGGGCCGTTGATGCTCAGGGCATGCACGTCGCTGCTGATCACGTCGGGGAAAAAGCCGGCGCGCAGCATGCGCTCCGCGGTGGCAAAGCCGAACGAACCGCCGCCGTGGCCGATGTCGAAAATGACCCCGCGCCGGCGCGCCTCTACGACCTCCTCGAAAATCTGGCCGTCGGCCCGCACCGGGGCGTTGGGGAACGGCCGGAAACAGTGAGTCACAATGTCGCCGCGGCGCAGCCGCGACAGCACCTCGAGGCGCGACGGCGGCGGGTGGTCGAGATGCGCCATGACCGGCAGCCCGACCTCTCCCGCAACCTCGAGCGCCATGTCCAACGGCGCAACTCCTGAATTGCCGCCGGCGTTGCGGCCGACGCGCACCTTGACCCCGACGATCAGGTCGCGGTTGGCGTCGATGACGCGGATGCATTCGCGCGGGTCGATCAGCCGCAGATCAGCCGCCTCGCCGACCATGACGCTGGCGGAAAAGGCGAAGATGCCGGGGAAAGAGACGTTCAAAAACGGCAGGATGCGCAGCGGCGACCGCTCGATCACATGACGGCGAAATCCGTGAAAATTACCGGGCCCGGCGCTGCCGGCATCGACGAACGTCGCCGTGCCGCTGCGCTGCGCGACTTCGGCGGCATCGACCCCGAGCGAGGTGCCGCCCCAGTAGACATGCGTATGCAGGTCGATCAGGCCAGGGACGACCACAAGCCCTTGCGCGTCGATGACCTGCTGGCCGCGCAACGGCAATCCGGACCCAAAGGCTGCCACGCGGCCTTCGGCAAAGCCGATATCGGCCACTTCGTCGCGCTCGTTGGCAGGATCGATGACCCGGCCGCCCTTGATGATCAGATCCAGCATGCTCGCCCCCGTGTCGGGGCAAGCCTACAGAGCCTGCGGGTCGGCCGAAAGCCGCGACAGCCGCCGCGTCAATCGCCGCAGGCGGCCTCGACCTCGGGCAGGCGGTCGCCAATCTGGCGCTGCAGCACGATGCGGCCGAGATGCAGGGTCAACAGCAAGGTCGCGACCGCGCCGAGCGCCAGCATCAGCCAACGCACCGGGCTGTCGCCGCCGGCCCATGCCGAGATGCCGGAATCGGTCAGGCTCCCGAGAAAAACGTAACCTAGCAGCGCGGGCAGCGAGGCAAGGGTCCCGCCCAGATAATCGGACCAAGCGAGCGACGACAGGCCGAGCAGGTAGCTCGTCGCGGAGAACGGCATGACCGGCGACAGCCGCAGCAGACAGACGAGCTTCCAGCCGTCCTGCCGCAACAAATGGTCGAGGCGGCGCAGCCTGCCGTGGCGGGTCAGCGCACGCTCGATCGCCGGACGGAACAATGATCGGCTCAGCGCGAAGGCGATAACGGCGCCAGCGAGACTGCCGAGGGCGGCGAGCAGGAACCCCGGGACGACGCCGTAAACCGCGCCGGCCGCGATCCCGAGCAGCGAGGCGGGCATCGCGCCGCTGAGCGCAACCAGAACCTGCAACACCGCCAGCGCAGCCGGGCCGGCGGCTCCGGAGGCACGCAGCCATACGATCGCGTGATGCACAAGCCCGGCCGCGCCGAGCGGCGACAGGTGGGTCGCGGCCATGCCGACCGCCGCGACGCCCAGCAGCGTCGCCGCCAACAGCAGACGGCCGGGAGCAGCCAGCGCGCTGCGCAGCGCCGCGCTCACGCCGCGTGCTCGACCGGCAACGGCACGCGATTGCCGGCGCCGTCGGCGAAGATCGCCGATTGCACCAGACCCCAGCGCTGCAGGCGAAACTGCACGGAGGTCCGCACCACGCCGACGCCATACACGACGCTGCGCCGGAAATTGATCGATGAGGCCTCCGGGAAATACTTCGTCGGGCAGCTGATTTCGCCAATCCGAAACCCGAAATACGTCGCCTGCGCCAGCATCTGGTTGTCGAACACGAAATCTTCCGAACAGTTGTGCAACGGCAAGGTTTCGAGGACCTGGCGGCTCCAGGCGCGATAACCGGTATGGTACTCCGACAATTTCTGCCGCAGCATGATGTTCTGGAAGAACGTGAGAGCACGGTTGGCGACGTATTTATAGACCGGCATGCCGCCGCTAAGCGCACCGCGGCCGAGGATGCGCGAGGCCAGCACCGCGTCGAATTGCCCCGAAGCGATCATAGCCGCCATCGCGGTCACCAGGCTGGGCGTGTACTGGTAATCAGGGTGCAGCATGACGACGATATCAGCGCCGCGCGCCAACGCTGCCGCGTAGCAGGTTTTCTGGTTGCCGCCATAGCCGCGGTTGCGGTCGTGACGGATCGTCGCGATGCCGAGCGAGGCGGCAACCGCCAGCGTCTCATCCTGGCTGGCATCGTCGACCAGCAGGATGTCGTCGACCACATCGTGCGGGATCTCGTCGCAGGTCTGCTTCAGCGTCCTGGCCGCATTGTAGGCGGGGAGGACGATCGTCACCTTTTTGCCGGCAATCATCCCGCCTCCGAATTGTTCGCCGCCCGGTCGCTACGCCGCCCGTCGGCGACGCTAGCTTAAACCATTTACCAAATTGTTTATCGCAAGCCGCTCGGGCCGGCCTCGGCCGGCCGGCGGCGCTCGGGGCTTCGTTAACATTAATTTCCCGGTAACCCTATTCTGCGACAGTATGGGCGGGCCCGCGTGAATGGGCCGATGACAAGGCAAGTCAGGGTGCTGTCGGCCGTCACCAGTTTCCTCGATCGCTGCGGCAAGCGTCTCGACCGCCGTCGCATCGCCGCGGGATGCGCCACCCTGCTGGCGATCGAAATCGCCGCCTTCGCGTTCTTTGCCGCCGGCACTCACGGTCTGGTCCTGCCGCTGGTGAAGCCGACCAGCACCGATTTCGTCAGCTTCTACGCGGCCGGTACGCTGGCGAACGCCGGGACCCCCGAGCTGGTCTACGACCGGGCAACGCATTTCGCCGCCGAGCAGCAGGCCGCCGCCCCCGGCATCCGCTACAACTACTTTTACTATCCGCCGATCTTCGTACTGCTCTGCGCGATCCTGGCGCGGCTGCCATACCTCGCCGCTTTCGTGCTGTTCGAAGCCGGCGGCCTTGCCCTGTTTCTGTGGGCGATGGTCGGGATATTGGGCGAACGGCGGTGGACCGCGCTGCTGCCGGTGCTGGCGTTCCCCGCCATGCTGTGGAACATCGGCCTCGGGCAGAACGCCTTTGTCACGGCGGCGCTGTTCGGGGCCGCGACCTTGCTGATCGACCGGCGGCCGGCGCTCGCCGGCGCGCTGTTCGGCGCGCTCTGCTACAAACCGCCATTCGGGCTGCTGATCCCGGTGGCGCTGGCCGCGGCGGGGCGCTGGCGCGCCTTCGCCGCGGCCGCTGCGTCGCTCGCGGCGCTGGTGCTGCTGTCATTGGCGTGGTTCGGCCCGGCGACCTGGGATGCTTTTTTTCGGGCGGCGCGGGATGCCGGGCCGGTCTATGAAGGCGGCGTCAAGCTCGCCGGCTACGTGACGCCGTTCGGCGCCGTGCGCGTGCTGGGCTTGCCGCCGGCGCTGGCCTACGCGGTGCAGGGTTTGACCTCGCTGACGGCGATCGCCGGCGTCTGGTTCGTTTGGGCCCGCGGGGTTTCGCTGCCGGTGCGGGCGGCGGCGTTGTGCGCGGCGACCCTCGTCGCGACGCCCTTTATAATGTGGTACGACTTGGTATTGGCGAGCGTCGCGGCGGCATGGCTGTATGCCGGCGGCAAGCTGGCACCGGCCGACAGTTTGGTGCTCGCGGTGCTGTCGCTGCTGGTGCTCGATCCGCCCGGCGCCGGCAAGGCGCTGCACCTGCCGATCGGCGCCCTCTGCGCCATGCTCTTTGTTGCGCTGGTCGCGCGGATCGCGTGGCGCGAGGCGGCGCGCCGGGCCGGCCGTGCCGAGATCGGCGGACGGTTTGGCACGGCGATGCCGGCAGCGCCCGACTGACAGGCCGCGATTCGCCGTGCTATGGTGGGTTGGCAGCGATGCAACCGAAAGGAGAGGGCGATGAAGGTCAGGATCGAGTGGTGCAAGCCTTGAAATTATGAGCCGCGGGCCCTCCGTGCGAGGGCGATACTGGAGGAGCGTTACGGTGCCGAAGTCGAGTTGGTGCCCGGGGTCGGCGGGGTATTCGAGATCAGCGTCGACGGCCGGCTGGCCTTTTCCAAGAAGCAGACCGGGCGTTTTCCGACCGATGAGGAGGTCGCTGCGATCGGCAACCCGTGACAGCTGACGCCCCGATCACAACCCCGCATTTATCTCAAATGCCAGGTAAAACCCACCGGAACATTGGTAGATTCAACCTGCCGTGCTAACGTCCCGCCGGTTGACTTTAACGCTTTGGCAAGCTTCTGCGGTCATTGTGGCGGGGTCAGCAGTCCTAAGGAGGAACCTGAATGTTTGGCACCTTGAAGCGTCTCTGGAAGAACGAAGAGGGCGCGACGGCGATCGAATACGGCCTCATCGCCGCGTTGATCGCCGTCGTGATCATCGCGATCGTGGCGATCGTCGGCACCGAGCTGAGCGCCACGTTCAACAACGTCGCCACTTCGATCTAAGCTGCAAATCGCTTAGCTTGCCACCCTCGGCGGCGCCGCTGGCACCGCCGAGGGTGTTTTCATATCGGCAAAACCGACCGGCGCCGCCCGACGCACGCGGCAGAATCAGCCGGGGTTCGGAAGCCCGCCCTCACAGCAGTTCGGGGACAAATTCGACAACCGTGTCGCCGCCCATGATCGCCGGCAAATAGGCGGGGGCGCGCGGCAGATAGTGCTCCGCGTAGAATCGCGCCGTCGCCCGCTTTGCCGCGGCGAACGCGCTGCCGCGGCGCGCCGCGGCCAATGCCAACCGCGCCATCAGCCAGCCGCCCGCGACCGTGCCGAACAGCGCGAGGTAAGGCGAGGAGCCGGCCGCCGCCTGCGCCGGCTCGGCCTCGACGAGATATGCCGTCGCGCGCCCCAGCGCATCGATCCCATCGGCGAGGCCGCGGTGCAGCGGCTCCCATCCCGGCTTGCCGGAGAGTTCGCCGAGGATCGGCCGCATCTCGGCGATGAACTCGCGCGCCGCCTCGCCCTGGTCGCGGGCGAGCTTGCGGCCGACAAGGTCGTTGGCCTGGATGCCGTTGGTGCCCTCGTATATCGGCGCGATGCGCGCGTCGCGGTAATATTGCGCGGCGCCGGTTTCCTCGATGTAGCCCATCCCGCCATGCACCTGGATGCCGATCGAGGCGATCTCGACGCCGAGATCGGTGCACCACGCCTTGACCACGGGAATGAGCAGATCGGCGCGGCGCTCGGCGCGAAAGCGCGCCTCCCCTGCCCTGCGGCGGCTCCCGTCGATCGCGGCAGCGGCGAGATAGGTCAAGGCCCTCGCCGCCTCGGCGCCGGCGCGCATCGCCAACAGCATGCGGCGCACATCCGGGTGATGCGCGATCGCCGGCGCCTCCGCGTCGTGCGGCATCCCGGCGGGGCGCCCTTGCACGCGTGTCAAGGCATAGTCCCGCGCCTGCTGGTACGCGCGCTCGGCGATCGCCGCGCCCTGCACGCCGACCAAAAGACGCTCGCTGTTCATCATCGTGAACATGCACTCGAGGCCACGGTTCTCCTCGCCGATGCGCCAGCCGATGGCGCCCTCGCCCTCGCCATAGGCCATGACGCAGGTCGGCGACGCGTGGATGCCGAGCTTTTCTTCGAGACTCAACGGCCGCAGATCGTTGCGCTCGCCCGGGTTGCCGTCCGCGTCGGGCAGGAATTTCGGCGCCAGAAACAGCGAGATGCCGCGGCTGCCGGGCGGCGCCTCGGGGGTGCGCGCCAACACCATGTGGACGATGTTGTCGGAGAGATCGTGGTCGCCGTAGGTGATAAAAAGCTTCTGGCCGGTGAGCCGATAATGCTCGCCCCAGCGCGCGTCCCTGGCCGGCACGGCGCGCGCCCTGAGCGCGCCGAGATCGGAGCCGGCCTGCGGCTCGGTCAGGTTCATCGTGCCGGTCCATTCGCCGGCGACCAGCTTGCCGAGGTAAAGCCGCTTCTGCTCCGGCGAGCCGTGCGCCTGCAGCAGCTCGATCGCGCCGAAATTCAGGAGCGGGCACAAGGCCCAGCTCATGCACGCCGAGTTCCACATCTCGACGACCGCGGCCGCCAATGAGAGCGGCAGGCCTTGGCCGCCATGCTCGGGGGCGCTGTGCAAACCCATCCAGCCGGCCTCGACATAGCGGCGATAGGCCTCGCGAAAACCCGGCGGGGTGCGCACAACCCCGTTTTCGAGCACGCTGCCGATGCGGTCGGCCGGCCGGTTCAGCGGATCGAGCTCGCCGGCGGCGAAGCGAGCCGCCTCCGCGAGCACGGCGTCGGCGACCTCGGCGGCGGCGCCGTCGAGCGGCGCCACGGTGTCGATCACAAAGCGCATCTCGTCGACCGGCGCGGCGTAGGGCATCGGTCAATTTCCCGGTTTCGCGGTCATTGCGAGCGCAGCGAAGCAATCTCGACTGGACGCGCACTCCGCCGAGATTGCTTCGTCGCTGCGCTCCTCTCAATGACGATAACAGCTACCTCAGATGCGCGTCGCGCCGTTTGTAGAGGTCGTCGTCGGCGTAGCCCATCGCTTCGGGGCGGCCGCGGCCGAGCATGATCTGCATATAGACCGGTTCCAGCCCGTCGTTCTGGTAGCCGTGGATGACCCCGGGCGGACAGGCGATGCATTCCCACGGCGCCAGCTTGCGGCTGACGCGGTGCCCGGCCTCGTCTTCGAGAAACACCGTCAGGTACCCCTGCAAGACGAAGAACAGCTCCTCGACCTCGTGCGTGTGCGCGGCGTTGCCCTGCCCCGGCGGCACGAAAACGATGCTGAGGGTGAAGCCGCGCGGCGGGATGACGGTCGGATCGTCGTGCTTTCCGGAGCCGCCGGCGCCGATGAAGCGGTGCTGGGCGCGACGGTAGCCGTCGATCTTGGCGTCCTCAAACGCTTCCCAATCCGGAACCTTGTCGCGGAAGCGGCCGATATACCGCTCGGCGACCTCCTCAAGGCTCAGCGCCGCGACCTCTGGCGGCATCGCATGGCGGGCGGCGGGCATGACGGCATTCTCCGAAAGGGTTGAGCGGCGCCCCTCACCCCGGCCCTCTCCCCGCACGCGGGGAGAGGGAGAGAAACGAAGGCGCCTCAGCCGAATTCCCTCTCCCCGTCTGCGG
>DATEKP010000160.1:0-2479 GCA_035277405.1 Allostellaceae bacterium
TGGTCGAGGTTACACCATCGCTGTCCGGTTTAGAAATTTGGGTCCCTGCGAAGGCAGGGACCCAATGCTTGCAGCGCACGGACGGCGGGAAAATGGGTCCCTGCCTTCGCAGGGACCTAGTACTGAACCAGAAGTTCGTAATATATCCCTAAGAGATAGCCGTCATTGTGAGCGAAGCGAAGCAATCTCGTGCCGTCCGTTTCCTTGGCGGCTGGAGCAGCGTCCGGTCAAGTTTGTTTACCCCGTTCTCGTCATGCCCGAACTTGACCCGGGCATCCACGCGAAACTGCGAGGACATCGCCTGCTTCTCGTGGATGGCCGGGTCAAGCCCGGCCAAGGCGATGGAGCATTCCGTCACCCCCGCGAAAGCGGGGGTCCAGGGGCAACAACTCGTCGCTTGCCCTGGATTCCCGCTTCCGGGAATGACGATTCTGTCGGCGCGGACAGAGCGCTACCGGACGGCGGCGACCCCGTCGACGAGATGGGTCAGCGCATAGGCGCCGAAGAAGCTGCCGTCCATCGGCTGGGCGAACAGGTAGCCCTGCGCGAAATCGCAGCCGGCGGCGCGCAGCATGTCGCGCTGCAGCGAGGTCTCGACGCCTTCCGCGATCACCACCGCGCCGTGGATGCGGGCGATCTTCAACATCGCCAGCATCAACTCGCGGCCCGGCACGGTATCGAGCCGAGCGGTGAACTCGCGGTCGATCTTGATCGCATCGACGCTGTAGTGGCGCAGCACCCCGAGCGCCGAATAACCGGTGCCGAAATCGTCGAGCGCGATGCGGATGCCGAATTCCCGCACCTGATCGAGCACCGCGCGGGTCATCGCCGGGTTGCGCATGACCGTCGACTCGGTGATTTCGAGCTTGAGGCGATCGAGCGGGAAGCCGCTGTCGTTAATCTCGCTCAACGTCGCCAACAGCAGCGACGGGTCATTGAACTGGCGCGCCGAGACGTTGACCGCGACCCAGTCGATCATGTCGCGGCCGTAAAGCATCTGCCAGACCTGCATCTGGCGCACCGCCTCGCGGATGACCCAGGCGCCGACCGGCACGATCAGCCCGCTCTCCTCGAGCAGCGGCAGGAAGTCGGCCGGAGCGACCAGACCGTCGCTCGGGTGGTTCCAGCGCAAGAGCGCCTCGGCGCCGACCACGCGGTCGTCGGCAAAGCTCAGAATCGGCTGGTAATGCAGCACGAACTCGTTCTCGTCGAGGGCACGCCGCAGCTGGTCCAGCATCGCCAGGCGCCGGCCGACGGTGCCGGCCAGCGCCGGCTGCCACGCCTTGGCGCTGTTGGGGCCGTGCGACTTGGCCTCGCGCAGCGCGATATTGAGGTCGCGCAGCAGATCGTCCTCGCTGCGATGCGCCGGACCGGTCACCACGAAGCCAACATTGGCGGTCAGGCGGATGCGCTGGTCGCCGACCAGCACCGGATGCTCGATCAATTCGAGCAGGCGGCGGGCGAACGCCTCGGCGTCGGCGAGGCTCGGCAACGGGCCGCCGAGGACGACGCCGAATTCGTCGCCGTCGAGCCGCGCGACGAGGTCGGCTTCCGCCATTTCGGGACGCAGTGCCGGCCGCTCGCTCGCCACCGTCCGCGACCTGACGCCGGTCAACAGCCGGGCGGCGATCGTCTTCAGCACCCGGTCGCCGATAAGGGTCCCGTGGAGATCGTTGACTGCCGTGAAATCGACGATGTCGAGCAGGAAAATCGGCGTACCCGGCCCGGGCGCGCCGGGCGGCAACAGCGCCGTCCGCAGCCGCGCGAGGAAACGGTCGCGGCCGGCGATGCCGGTCAGCGGGTCGGCTTCATCCGCCGCCGTCCGCGCTGCGAGGGCCGGCGCCATCTCGTGCAGCGCCGCGACGATGCCGGATACCGCACCGGCGCCGTCGCGCTGCGGCCGGACACTGATCGTGCGGTGCCGCAATCCGGCGTCGCTTTCGACAATCGTGCCGCCGCTCAGCGTCTCGCCGGCGAGCGCGCGCTGTTGCAGCTGGGCAAGCTGGACGCTGCCGCGCGGGTCGAGCTCGACATGGCGCCGCCCGGCAACCGGCGATGCGGCGATGCGGAAGGTGTCGCACCACACCGCATTGGCCGCGACGTAGCGCAGGTCGCGGTCGAACAAGGCGATGCCGGTCGGGATGTCGTCGATGAATCGCGTCAGCCACTCCGCCGGCGAGGCGTCGACCTCGATGCTGCGGGGGGTTGGCATTGCTGGGCTGCGCGGTGTTGTCACACCCGCACTATGCGCCGCAGCTTTTAAGGAATGGTGAAGCCTGTTCCCGCCCGCCGTTGCGGCTTGCCGCGGAATCGACAAGGGGGCCCACGGCCCCCTTGCGACGTGACGAAATCCGGCCGGATTTAGTGTGCCGGGCCGGGCCGCGCGCCCTGGAACGGCACCGCCTTGGCCGGCCCGGCCGGCATCGGCGCGGCGCCCTGCAGGCGGGCGAGTTCCTCGCGGTTCAGCTGGTCCGTCATC
>DATEKP010000161.1:0-2290 GCA_035277405.1 Allostellaceae bacterium
GCCGCGGCGGCATTCGACCGGGCGGGATGAGCCATCTGGAAGCCGATGTCCTGGTGATCGGCGCCGGCGGCGCCGGCATGTACGCAGCACTCGCCGCGGCGCGCGCCGGCGCAGGGTGCGTTTTGCTGGCCGACAAGAGCCTTGTCGGGCGCGGCGGCGCGACGGTCATGGCGCAGATGACCGTGGCGGCGGCGCTGGCCGAGGAAAGCCCGGACGACTGGACGTTGCATCTCGACGACACGCTCGCGGCCGGGCGCGGTCTGTGCGACGCGACGCTGGCCGAAATGCTGTGCCGCGAGGCGCCGGCGCGCATCCGCGAAATGGGCGAGTGGCGGGTCGGCTGGGCGCGGCGCGACGATGGCCATATCGCCCAGGTCACCGCGCCCGGCCATTCGCGGCCGCGCTGCTGCTATGTCGATTTTCTCAATACCGGCCCCGCCGTCGCCGCGACATTGCGGCGCCGGGTCGCCGCGATCGACGCGATCCGCCGGCTCAGCAACCTCAACGTCACCGACATCGTCACTGCGGGCGGCACGGCGGTCGGGGCCGTCGCGCTCGATATGGCGGTCGGCGAGGCGGTGACGATCGCCGCCAAGGCCACGGTCATCGCGACCGGCGGGCTGACCCGGATCTTCGCGCGCAACAGCGCCTCGGCCAATATGGGCGGCGACGGCTACGCGTTGGCACTGGAGGCCGGCGCGGACCTTGTCGACATGGAATTCGTGCAGTTCTTCCCGATCGGCCATTTGGCGCCGCGCCTCGTCGGCATGGATCCGATCATGTGGGACCCGTTCCGTTACAAGCTCGGCGGCCGTCTGCTCGACGGCGGCGGGCGCGAGTTCCTGGCCGATTACGGCAGCGACGAGCGGGGCGTCTACACGACGCCGCGCGATGTTGCGACCCATGCGATCCACAAGGAAGTGGCGGCCGGGCGCGGGTCGCCGCACGGCGGGGTTTACCTGTCGTTCGAGCACGTGCCGCCGAGTACACTGCAATCGGCGTTCGGCCCCGTCATCGGGCGGCTGGCGAAAAACGGCATCGACCTCACGCGCATGCCGGTCGAGGTCGCACCGATCGCGCATTACCATATGGGCGGCATCGCCGTGGACGAGCGGATGCAAAGCCGTATCCCCGGCCTGTTTGCGGCCGGCGAGGCAGTCGGCGGCGCCAATGGCGCCAACCGGCTTTCCGGCAACGCCATCCCCGAGGCACTGGTCTTCGGCGAGCGGGCCGGACGGATTGCCGCCGCATACGCAACGGGCCGCCCGCAAGGCTGGCATCGCGGCGCCGGCGCGGCGGCGATCGAGCGCATCCAAAGCCTTGCGGACGGGCAGCGGGGCGCAGATGCGCCGGGCGCGCTGCTCGACGAACTGCGCCAGTTGATGTGGCGCGATGTCGGACCGCTGCGCGACGGCTCGAGACTCGCGCGCGCCGTGCACCGCATCGCCGAGCTTCGCGCCCTACTGCCGGAACTGGAGATCGCACCCGGCCGCGCATTCAACCCGACTCTTGCCGACTGGTTCGAATTGCGCGCCAGCCTCACCGCCGCCGCTGCGGTCGCGCAGGCGGCGTTGGCACGCGAGGAAAGCCGCGGCGCACACCAGCGCGAAGACTTCCCCGATGCCGACCCGCACTGGGCCCGCCGCCAATATGTGCGGCTGCTGCCGGACGGTCTGTCGATCGCGGAACCGCTGCAATGACGGAGCGTATCGCGCGGCTGCGCGTGCGACGGAGCGGCAGCGGCGAGGCGCCGCGTTATGACGAATTCGCCGTGCCGTTTGAACCGGGCGCGACGGTGCTCGATGCGCTGATTTGGATCCGCTCCCGCAGCGATCCGTCATTGGCGATCCGCTACAGCTGCATCAACGCCAATGTGTGCAAGGAATGCACGATTGCGATCGACGGCCGCGTGGATTACGCCTGCACGATGCAACTGCGTCCCGATTCGCTGATGACGCTGGAGCCGTTGCCGGGCAAGAAGGTGTTGCGCGATTTGGTCACCGAAACCCGACCGCCGCGCGAGCTGGTGAAATAAATTTCTCCGTCTATTCCAAAAGTTGCGGATATGGTATTGATCGAACGCCTTTTCAGGGAGGGCGGGCGAGCGATGGCCAGAACGGCAGTCAACCAGTTGCAGGACCAGATCGAAGCCATTCGTCGCGAAGCGTTCGCGGCGGGATATGCAGCGGCGATGCAGTCGATCCGCGAACTCGCCGCCAAACCGGCACCCGGCGCCGCACCAGCCGTCCGTCAGCCGCGGGGGCGGCGCGCTGCGACGGCCGGCGCAGCC
>DATEKP010000162.1:0-7644 GCA_035277405.1 Allostellaceae bacterium
ATCGCCGATCGACCAGCCGGCCTTCTGCAAGGCCATGCGCGAGGCCGGGATCGGCCCCGTGCCCATGACCGCCGGATCAACCCCGGCCGTCGCCCACGACACGATGCGCGCCAGCGGCGTCAGCCCGCGCCGCGCCGCCGCCTCGGCGGTCATCAGCACCACCGCTGCGGCGCCGTCGTTGATGCCGGAGGCGTTGCCGGCCGTCACGGTGCCGTTCTTGTCGAAGGCCGGTCGCAATTTTGCCAGCACCTCGACCGTCGTGCCGTGTTTCGGGTGCTCGTCGGTATCGACGACCGTCTCGCCGCGCCGCGTCTTGACCGCGACCGGGACGATCTCGTCCTGGAAGCGGCCGGCTTTCTGCGCCGCCTCGGCCTTCCGCTGCGAGGCGGCGGCGAATTCGTCCTGCTGCTCGCGGGTGATCTGCCAGCGCGTCGCGACGTTCTCGGCCGTCGTGCCCATGTGGTAGCCGTTGAAGATGTCCCACAGCCCGTCCTTGATCATCGTGTCGACGAGCTGGCCGTCGCCCATGCGCACGCCGTTGCGCAGATGGATACAGTGCGGCGACTGGCTCATGCTCTCCTGGCCGCCGGCGACGACGATGTCGCTGTCGCCGTTCCGGATCGCCTGATAGCCGAGCGCCACCGAGCGCAGGCCCGACCCGCACACCTGATTGACCGCATAGGCCGTCGTCTCATAGGGGATGCCGGCCGCGACCGAGGCCTGGCGGGCCGGGTTCATGCCCTCGCCTGCGGTCAGGATCTGGCCGAGGATCACTTCCGACACCTCGCCCGGCTCGACCGCGGCGCGCCGCAACGCCTCGCGGATCGCGACCTCGCCGAGCGCGTGCGCCGGCAGGCTCGCAAGGCCGCCGTTGAAGGCGCCGATCGGCGTGCGGGCGGCGCTGGCGATGACGATGTCGCTCATCTCGGGTTCTCCTCGCAAGCTTTCGGTTTATGTGGGCAGGGCGAGCCTAAAAGGCTATCCGGCGGTTTCGCCGATCAGGCGGGCGATCGCGCGGCTCAGCTCGACGGAACGGAACGGCTTGGCGATGATCGGGAATTCGTCGGCGGCTGGCAGCTCCGGCCGGGCATAACCGGTCATCAGCAGTACCCGAAGATCGGGCCGCATCGCCCGGGCCTGCCGGGCCAGCGCGACCCCGGACAGGCCTCCCGGCATGACCAGGTCGGTGAACAGCAGATCGATCGGCGCGGCGCGGCCCAGTGTTGCGAGCGCCTCCTCGCCGTTGCACGCGACCAACGTGCGGTAACCCAGGCCCTCGAGTATCTCGACCGTAATCTCGCGCACATCGGGGTCGTCCTCGACGACGAGAATGGCGCCGACGCCGCGCTGCGGGTCGCCGCTTTCCGCGCCTTGCGCGCAGTCCTGCGCGGCCCCGGCGATCGGCAGGTAGAGCGTCACGCGGGTGCCGGCGCCAGGCGTGCTGTCGATATGAGCGCCGCCGCCGGATTGGTTTGCGAAGCCATAGACGGTGGAAAGCCCCAGCCCGGATCCCTTGCCGATCTCCTTGGTCGTGTAGAACGGCTCGAACGCCCGCGCCGCGACCTCGGGGCGCATGCCCTCTCCGTCGTCCTCGACCGAGAGCGCGACATACTCTCCCGGCCGCAGATCGATGTCTGCCGGGAGCCGCCGCATGTCGGCCGGCCGTGTGCTGAGCCTCAGCCGGCCGCCGTGCGGCATCGCATCGCGGGCGTTGAGCACGAGGTTCATGACCGCCGCTTCGAAATGCGCCGGATCGACCTCGCATAGCGATAAGGCAGGGGCGCCGTCGACGATGACTTCGATCGTCTCGCCGACTGCGCGGCGGATCAGCACCTCGATCTCGCGGAGCAGCGCGTTTAGGTCAGCCGCGACCGGGCGCAATGCCTGGCGCCGCGCGAAAGCCAAGAGCTGCTGCGTCAATTGAGCGCCGCGGTCGATCGACCGGAGCGCCGCTTCGGCAAGGCCGGTGATGCGTTGGCTTCCGCTCGTCTGCATGATCATGTCGAGGCAGCCCATCGCCGCCGTCAGCAGATTGTTGAAATCGTGCGCGACGCCGCCGGTCAGCTGGGCCACGGTTTCGAGCTTCGACAGATGCTCCATCCGGTGACGTTCTGTCGTCTCATGCAGGATGCAGATCGCGCCGACGGTCGCGCCGAGGCGGTCGTAGAGCGGCGTGAAGTCGGCGTCGTAGATGATCTCGGCGGCGCGCGGCCGCGAGAAGAAGCGGAAATCGCGCAATTCGCCGCGCCGCCCGGCCAGCGCATCGCGCCAGGCGTGTCCGACCGGATGATCGGCGAATTCCGGGAATGCCTCGAATAGCGTCTTGCCGAGCACGGCATCCCGCGGGGCGCCGTTGATCCCCTCCATCGCCCGGTTCCACACGAGGTGCCGCATCTCATTGTCGATGACGACGATGCCCTCCGAGGTGTTCTCGATGATCATCTCGAACAGCAGCCGCTCCTGCCGCAGCTGTTCCTCGATCTCATCGCGCTCGGTGATGTCGCGCGCGGTGGCCATGATGTGGTAGCCGCCCTCGATCGGCTCCGGCACGCGCACGAACATCACGTCGATCGAGCGCGTCTCCCCGGCCAGCGTGCGTCGCGCCGTGTAGCGCTGGTTCTCGCCGGTGCGGAAGCATTCGCGCGCCAGGCGCAGCGGCAGCGCTGCCTGCTCCTCGCCGAGGATTTCCTCGACCGTGCGGCCGACGATCTGGTCGTAGCTGAGCCCGTAAGCGCGCTCGGTCGCGCGGTTGAGATCCGCGTAGACGAAGCGCCCGTCCGCATCGACGCGAAACAGCGTCAGCCAATCGGGCGAATTGTCGAAGATCGCCTGCATCTGCGCGCGGCTTGCGCCGAGTTGGCGGCCCCGCCGAGTGGCCAACTCGCGCAGCCGCGCGTTCAATTCGGCGAGCCGCCGGCCGCTTTCAGATAAGGCGGCTGCGCTCGCCTCCTCGTTCTTGCGCCGCCGCGTGCTGTCGATCGTGATCCCGTGCATGCGCTCCGGCGCGCCGCCGGGCCCGACCGATGTGCGCCCGAGAAAAACGATCCAGCGCGGCTCATCGCCGGCCCGAGCAAGCCGCGCCTCGATCCGCATCGGTCCCGGCCGGCCGCGGAACTCCGCAAAGGCGGCGGCGACCTCGTCGCGCTCGGTCGGATCGATGGCCGCGAGGAGGCGACGGTGAAGATCGCCTCCTTCATCAGGCGCCAAGCCGAGATTGCGGTACATTTGCGCCGACCAGCGCATGGCGCCGTCCGGCAACTCCCACTCCCAGACGCCGATCTCTCCCGCATCGAGGGCCGATTCCGAGTCAGGTTCGGCCGCGCCGCGGTCGTCCGATGGGATCGAGGATTGCTCCGCCTTCTTCAAATCGTCGCGGCCTCGGCAGCGCCGGGATTGTTTCGTCGCTGCGCTCCTCGCAATGACCATTCCTCCCTGTCATTGCGAGCGAAGCGAAGCGATTTCATCGTACCGGCTCCCAAGCGGCGCCTATCAGTAGCTCGGCTTTGCGGCTGCGGGCGTCAATTGCAATTCGTGCGTCCAGCACGAGCGGTCCTGCGTGTGCAGGTAGTAATAGGCCTCGGCGATCTTGACCGGGTTGATCACCAGATCGGGGCGATTCTGGTTGCGCGTCAGGGCGCGGCTGCCCGGCGAGTCGATCGAGCCGTCGATGACGATATTGGCGACGTGCACGCCATGCTCGGAATATTCCTCGGTCAACACCTGCGCCAACGTACGCATCATGACCCGCGGGTAATAGAGCGACTGTCCGGTCATGCGCTTCTTGCCGCGCAGCGAGCTCGAATTGTTCGAAAAGAAGAACGAGCCGCCTCCTTTCTTGCGCATCACCGGCAACACCTCCTTGGCGACGAGAAACGGGCCGCGGCAGGCAATGTGCTGGGTCGTGTCGAACAATTCGACCGGGATGTATTCGAGCAATTCCTGGTCGGGCGGAAGGTCGCGGCCTTCCAGATAGCCGGCGTTGTAGATCAAGACGTCGGTGTCGCCCGCTTCGCGGCGGATCGTCGCGAAGGCCGAGGCGATCGAGTCCTGCGAGACAAGATCGAGTTCGACGATCATGCACTCGCCGCCCTGCTCGCGGATCGCCGCCGCCAGCGGCTCGGCGTTGGCCGCGCGGCGCGTCGTCACCACCGTAAAGAAGCCTTTCTGTGCAAATTTCTGCGCAATGGCGCCGCCCACCCCCCAGCGCACCCCGACCTCGACGTCGCTGTCGTCGATCGCATGCCCGTGCGCCAGCAATGTATTGCGCCCGTCCGACTGCCATTTCGACGTGGCGCCGATGACGACGCAAACCTCTTTGCCCCTGGTGTTCTGCATGTACAAACCTCCCTTTTCCCCCATGTCCGTCGGGCGGATGAGCGAAGGGTAATCCGCCGCCAAATCGCTATGTCAAAATGGCGGAATGCGCTGCGCTTTTCCGCCCTACGGCGTCCGTTCCCAGCCCCACCAGGCGCACAATGCCTCGCCCATGACGAGATCGAGGTCGCGGCCGCGGAGCCACGGCAGCTCCTCGGTGAACATCGTCACGCACTGGCGCCACGAGCACGGCATCTTGGTGATGTCGGTGCCCCAGAACACGCGCTCGGGGCCGAACGCGTCGAAAATCTGCCGCAGATAGCCCTGCATCGTCGGAAACGGATAGGGTTCGGCCGAATAGCCGGGCGCGCCGGTCGCCTTGACGGCGACATTGGGGAATTTGGCCAGCGCCAGCAGCGCCGGCATGTGGGTCATCGCGGCGTCGTCCTTCAATGTCGTCAGCCCGCCGCGGCCGCCCAGATGGTCGATCGTCAGGCGCAGGCCGGGGTGGCGTTCGGCAATCCGGCCGATCTCGGCCAGCGAGTCGGTCGCCAGCATCGCGATCGGCACGCCGGCTTTCTCGGCCGCCGTCCACAGCCAGTCGAGCGCGCCCTCGTGCAGCCAACGCCGCGCGGGGTCATGCAGGAACGTGTAGCGCAGCCCGAGCATGCCGGGCTGTGCGCGCCAGCCTGTGATGCGCTCGCGCGAGTCCGGCCGGTCGAGCGGCAGCGCGCCCATGATCGCGAAGCGGCCGGGGTAATCGCGGACGGCTTTCAGCGCCATCTCGTTTGAATTCGGGTCCCACCCCGGCGGATGGATCACGGCGGCAGCGACGCCGCCTTCATCCATCAGCGGGATCGCCTCCTCCGGCGTGAAATGGGTGACCTGCCGATGCGACTGGTTGCTCGGCAGGCCGCTGCCCCACAGGTGAATCTGCGCGTCGACAATCCGCATCAGCCGCGTGCCAGCGCGTAGACCTGCGTGCCGCCGGGAGGCTGCGGCAGGGCCGACCAGCTCTCGCCGCCATCGGCGCTCGAATAGACCTCGCCGCCGTTGGTGGCGCACGACATATGGCTCGGCCGGTGCTCGTCGAAGGCCAGCGTGAACATCGTGTGCGCGGGCTTCATGCCCATCTCGACGCGGTTCCAGCTCTCGCCGCCGTCGCGGCTGTGCAGCAATACGCCGACATCGCTCTGGAACCCGGCGCCGGCCGCTACCCAGATGTGGCGCGGGTTGCCCGGCACCTCGCTGATCGCGCGGCAGTAGATCTGCCCCTTCGGGTTGAGCGGGTCGAGCGGCACCGGCCGCCAGTGGGTGCCGCCGTCGGCGCTGCAGAACATCCCGGCGCGGGCGATGCCGAACACGGTGCCGGGGCGCCAACGGCTCGCCAAGACGCCGTGCATATCGACCGTATCGTCGTTCAGGTAATGCCCGTGGCTGACATTCTCCCAATGCTCGCCGCCATCCATCGAGCGGATGATGCCGCCGACCTCGATCGCGCCGTAGAGATGGTCCGGTTCGCTGGCGCTGGCGTCGAGCTTCAGGACGCGTTTCGCCGGGTTGGCGTCGGGCAGCGTCGTGATGTCCGGAAAGCGCACATTGACCGGCAGCCGCGCCCAATGCTCGCCCGCGTCGTCGCTGCGATAGACCTCGCAATTCTCGCAACCGATCAGGATCGTGTCGGGGTCGCGCGGGTGGAACAGGATGGACCACACCGGCAGGCCGTGATCCGGCAGTTCGACCTTCTCCCAATGCTCGCCGCGATCGGCGCTGCGATAGGGGCCGCATTGCGTGCCGGCATAGACGATCGCGGGATTTGTCGGATGCACCGCCAATGCCCGCACCGCCGGCGCCTCCGGCAGGCCGCGCGTCAGCGCCTCCCATCCGCCGCCATCGTCCGGCATCCGGAACAGCCCGGAATGCACGACCCTGCCGCGCCCGGTCTCGCCCGCCAGGCCGAGATAGAGATACGATTGCTCCGTCATCGAACCGTCCTCCCGCACGTTATTGCAGCGAGCTTCGCAAGTCCGGCGCCCTTCGGCAAGGCTTTGGGGGAGAGGGTTAGACCGGCAGTCATTGCGAGCGCAGCGAAGCAATCTCGCACCAGGGGAGTCTCTGACCCCGAGATTGCTTCGTCGCTCCGCTCCTCGTAATGACGGCACGGGGGCGTTGCTGCTACGCCGCCAAAATCTCGCCGAGGCGGCGGATCGAAGCGAGCGCCTGCGCCTGCGGCAGGCCGGGCCATTGCACGCGCATGATGAAGTGATCGACACCGAGGAGTTCGCGGTACCGGGCGATCTCCTCCTTGACCGAGACCTTGTCGCCGATGATGAAGCGGTCGCGCGCGAATTCCTCGAACGGCACCGCGGTGCGGTCCTCCAGCCCCCAGGCGGCATAGGCGCCGTATTTGTATTCGAGCGGGCCGCGGCATTCCTCATGCGCGGTCCGGTGATCGGCGCCGACATAGCATTCGACGGTGATCGGGTATTCGATCGGCGTGCGCCCGTATTCGTTGAGCGCTGCGCGGTAGGTCTGCATCAACGGCATCAGCGTGCCGAGACCGCTGCTGTTGACGATCAGCCAGGCGTCGCCGATGCGCGCCGCCCGCCTGACCGATACCTCGGCCTGCGCCGCGACATAGATCGGCGGCCCGCCCAGGCGCATCGGCTTCAGGCTCAGACCGGCATCCTCGACCGTGTAGAAGCGGCCCTGGTGATTGACCCGCTCCTCGGTCCACAGCCGGCGCATCAGCGCGATTGCCTCGGTGAAGCGCGGCGCCCGCTCGGCGAGCGGCACGCCGAACGCGGTGAATTCCGGGCGGCGGTAGCCGAGGCCGACGCCGAGGATAAAGTTGCCGCCGGTCAGGACGTCGAGCGTCGCGGCCTCCTCGGCGACGTGCACCGGGTTGAGCGGCGGCAGGATCAGGATGTTGGGGCCGAGCGTCATGCCCTCGGCGTGCGCCGCGACGTAGCTCATGACCGGGGTCAACTGCAGCATCTGCATCGGCTGCGTCAGCCAGTGATGCGGGAACCACAGCGACGCAAATCCCGCCTCGCGAGCCGCCCTCACCTGCGCCACGACCTCCGGCACGCCACGCGCGACGTCGGCACCCTCCGGAAATTGCGTATTGACGAACAGCCCCAGCTTCATCGCGCCCCTCCTCGCTGCCATCGCGTCACAGGGCAAGCGACGAGCGGTTGCCCCTGGACCCTCGCGTTCGCGGGGCCGACGGAAGGTAATTGCCTGAGCGGGTCTGCTCTAAGCGCCGCCGGCGCGCAAGGCGCGCGCCAGGGTCAGGACGCCGACAAAGGCCGCGCCGGCGCGGCGCAG
>DATEKP010000163.1:0-2318 GCA_035277405.1 Allostellaceae bacterium
CGGCCGGCCCCGTCGCCGCGGCGCGTCGTTGGCTGCCGCCGCCGCCGTTTGCCGGCCGCCGCGCCCGAGCCCCAGTTCCTTGGCGAGCGAGGAACGCTGCTCGGAATAAGCCGGCGCGGTCAGCGCGTGGTCGCTCGGCAGGTTCCAGCGCTTCAGGTACTGTTCGCCGGTGAGCCCGTGCCGCGTCGAGATGTGACGGCGCAGCATCTTGCCCTTCCAGCCGCATTCGAGGCAGACGACGGCGTCGTGCTGCACCGAGCGGCGCACCGGCACGGCCGGCATCGGCGCGCGCTGCGGCTCGGCGGGCTTGCCGAGGCCGTCGATCGTGCGGTGCACCGAGTTGATCAGTTCCGGGATGTGCTCCGGCGCGACATCGTGATGCGACAGGTAGCTGGCGATGATCTTGGTAACGAGCAGCGGGTACGCCCCTTGATATTTTGACTCGCCCGCCATTTTCCTCCCCCTTCTAGACTTTGGAAGTCTAGCACGGCCCTCGTCCAAATGTGCAAGGGGATCAAATTGTGCCGAATGCCGCCGCGGATTGCCCCGAAACGGGCGGTCGCGGGCGCAGCCTGGATCGCCGGCGGCGCGCCGACGGAGAGGCTCGCCGTCACGCCGGTCTCGCGACCGGGTCAAGCGGGCCTGACATCCGGGAGGAGAGAGCGTAGCCTGGGCGTAATCAAAGGGTTTATTTACGCCGCGGGCACCATCCACGCCGATGCTTGTCGAACCAGACCGTCGCCCCGGACACTAGCGATGCATGACCGCGATCCGCCGGCAATCTCCGTGCTGTTCGCCTGCACGCTTCTCGCGTGCACGCTCTCCGCCTGCGCCGGACCGCACCCGTTCGTGCGCGAGGGCGACGAGAAATCGGTGCAGGTCGCCTATTCCGGCGATGTCGCCAGCGCCTGGCCATTGGCGCGGCGGCACTGCGCCGCCTACGAGCGCGTGCCGCGATTGACCGACACCAGCCTCGACACCGCCTATTTCGACTGCGTTCCGCAATGAAAATCCTGATCGTCTTCGGGACCCGGCCGGAAGCGATCAAGATGGCGCCGGTTATCACGGCGCTGGCCGATGCCGGGCTGCGCCCGGTGGTCTGCCTGACCGGACAGCACCGCGACATGCTCGCCGGCATCATGCAGTTCTTCGGCATCGCGGCCGATCACGATCTGGCGGTGATGCGGCCGGAGCAGGACCTCGTCCATGTGACCCGCGAAGTGCTGGCCGGCCTCGCACGCGTGCTGGCGACGGAGCGGCCGGATTGGGTGCTGGTGCATGGCGACACCACCTCGGCGCTGGCCGCGGCGCTGGCCGCGTTCTACGCCGGCTGCCGTATCGGCCATGTCGAGGCCGGGTTGCGCACCGGCGATCTGCGCCGGCCGTGGCCCGAGGAGATGAACCGCAGCGTCGTCGACCGCGTCTCGGACGCGCTGTTCGCGCCGACCGCCGGGGCGCGCGACAACCTCTTGAAGGAGAACCTTGCGCCGGGGCGGATCGTCGTCACCGGCAATACCGTGATCGATGCGCTGCTCGCGGTGCGCCGCCGGCTGTGCACCGACCCGGCGCTGGCGCGCGCCGCTTCCGCCGGGTTCGAATTCCTCGATCCCGGCAAGCGGCTGATCCTCGTCACCGGCCATCGCCGCGAGAGCTTCGGAGCGGGTTTCGAGGAAATCTGCGCCGGGTTGCGCCGGATCGCGGCGCGTCCCGATGTCGAGATCGTCTACCCGGTGCATTTGAACCCGGCGGTGCAGCAGCCGGTGCGGCGCATGCTCGGCGATCTGCCGAACGTCCATCTGCTGGCACCGCTCGACTACGTGCCGTTCGTCCGGCTGATGATGCGCTGCCACCTCGTGCTGACCGATTCCGGCGGCATCCAGGAGGAAGCGCCCTCGCTCGGCAAGCCGGTGCTGGTCATGCGCGAGGTAACCGAGCGCCCGGAAGCGGTGGAGGCCGGCACCGTAGCGCTGGTCGGCGCCGACCACCGCCGCATCCACGACAGCACGACCGAACTGCTCGATTCGCCCGAGCTCTACGCGCGTTTCGCCCAGGCCCACAATCCCTACGGCGACGGACTGGCCGGCCGCCGCATCCGCGACTGGCTGGTCGCCGCCGGATAGCGAGATCAACCCGAGAGATGCGATACCCGGTCCTCACCCCCGCGAAAGGGACCTTTGCGGACGTAATGGCTATCCAAAGCCCCCTCGGCCGGGCTTGACCCGTGGGCCTTCAGCCCACGGACTTGATCCGTGGGCGTCCACGTCTTTGATGCCGACCGGAGCTGGCCCAAAAAGACGTGGGTGGCCGGATCAAGTCCG
>DATEKP010000164.1:0-7543 GCA_035277405.1 Allostellaceae bacterium
TCGTCGGCGGTCATGACGTTCGAGCATGACGGCCTCGTCTTCAACCTGCTCGACACGCCGGGCCACCAGGATTTCAGCGAGGACACCTACCGCACGCTGACCGCGGTCGACTCCGCCGTGATGGTGATCGACGCGGCGCGCGGCATCGAGGAGCAGACAAAGAAGCTGTTCGAGGTGTGCCGGCTGCGCGACGTGCCGATCGTCGCCTTCATCAACAAGCTCGACCGCGAGGGGCGCGATCCGTTCGACCTGATCGACGAGATCGAGCAGAGCCTCGCGCTCGACGCCACGCCGGCGAGCTGGCCGATCGGCATGGGGCGCGATTTTCTCGGCACCTACGACCTGTTCCGCGACGCCCTGTTGCTGTTCGAGCGCGGCGCCGGCGACCATGTCACCGAGCCGGTGCGCTGCGAGGGTCTCGACGATCCGGTGCTGCGCCGGCGGCTACCGGCGGGCGCGCTGGCGCAATTGCGCGAGCAGGTCGAGATGGCGCGCGGCCTGTGCCCCGAATTCGACCTCCAGGCGTATCGCGAAGGGCACCTGACCCCGGTGTTTTTCGGCAGCGCGCTGAACAATTTCGGGGTGCGCGAGTTGCTGCGCGGGGTGGCCGAGCTGGCGCCGCCGCCGCGCCCGCAGCCGGCCGAGCCTGAGCCGATCGATCCGACGGACGACGCGGTCGCCGGGTTCGTTTTCAAGGTGCAGGCCAATATCGACCCGCAGCACCGCGACCGCATCGCCTTCGTGCGGCTTTGCTCGGGCCGCTTCCGCCGCGGCATGAAGCTGACCAATTTGCGCAACGGGCGGCAGCTTACGGTGCAGAACCCGGTGTTGTTCCTGGCGCGCGAGCGCAATCTGGCCGAGGAGGCGTGGCCCGGCGACATCATCGGCATTCCCAACCACGGCACGCTCAGGGTCGGCGACAGCCTGACCGAAGGCGCCGACACCCGCATCACCGGGCTGCCGAGCTTCGCCCCGGAAATCCTGCGGCGCGTCCGCATCGAGGACCCGCTGAAGCAGAAGCATCTGCGCCACGCGCTGACCCAGCTGGCCGACGAAGGCGTGACCCGCGTGTTCAAGCCGGCGAACGGCGGCGACTGGGTCGTCGGCGTGGTCGGCGCGCTGCAGCTCGACGTGCTGCAGGCGCGGCTCCTTGCCGAATACGGTCTCGCCACCCGGCTCGACGGCGCCCCTTACGAGAGCGCCCGCTGGCTCGACGGCGAGCGCGCCGAACTCGATCGTTTCCGTCTCAGGAACGGCGCCGCCTTGGCCGAGGACCATGACGGCGTGCCGGTGTTCCTGGGGCGCAACGCCTGGGATTTGCGCACGACGATCGAGGAGTGGCCGGCGCTGCATTTCCGCGGGATGCGTGAGCAGCATTGATCGCCGGCGCGCCGGTTCTTTATCCTTTTGGGCGATGTGTTCACGACTATCAGTACACTCAGCCGTCTCGTCATACCGGCGAAGGCCGGTATCCACGGCGGACGTGGACCCCGGCCTGCGCCGGGGTGACGGTCGCACGTCGGCACTGTGCTCTTGGCAGGCGAGCCCGACCTGAAATGACCACGGCACAGCCCGATGCGCTGTTTCCGCTCGCCGAGGGCGAGCGCTCGACCGGGCTGTGGCCGGCGCAGCTTTTGCGCGGCGCGGTCTCGCTCGGGCACGAGATCATGGCGGCCGAGGCGATCGAAGACGACCAGATCCAGCCGGCCAGCATCGATCTGCGCCTGGGCGAGGTCGCCTATCGCGTGCGTGCCAGCTTTCTGCCGGGGTCGCGGTCGAGCGTACGCGACAAGCTCGACCATCTGGCGATGCACCGCATCGACCTCTCGGCCGGCGCCGTCCTCGAAAAGGACTGCGTCTACATCGTGCCGTTGCTCGAACATCTGGCGCTCAGGAAGCGCGTCTCGGCGATGGCGAATCCCAAAAGTTCGATCGGCCGGCTCGACGTGTTCGCCCGCGTCATCACCGACCAGGGCGGCGAGTTCGACCGCATCCGCGAGGGCTACAAGGGGCCGCTCTACGCCGAATTGAGCCCGCGCGCCTTCTCGATCCTGGTGCGCGCCGGCTCGCGCCTGGTGCAATTGCGCGTGCGCCGCGGCTCGCCATTGTTTCGCGACACGGCATTGCGCCGTCTTCATGCCGAGACCCGGCTGGTCGAGCCGCCCGACGGCGCCGCCGCCGGCGCGGGCGCGGAGGCGATCCGCAACGGCCTCGCGTTCACGGTCGATGTCGCGGGCGACCCGGTGACCGGCGTTGCCGGCTACAAGGCACGGCGGCACACTGGCCTGATCGATGTCGATCTGGTCGATCATTACGACCCGCGCGAGTTCTGGGAGCCGGTCTACCCGCAGAGAGGCATCAACGGCGCGGGCGGCGTCGTGCTCGACCCCAACGATTTCTATATCCTCGCCTCGCGCGAGGCGGTCGTCGTCCCGCCCGACCACGCCGCCGAGATGATCCCCTACGACGCCTTTGTCGGCGAGTTCCGCGTGCATTACGCCGGGTTTTTCGATCCCGGCTTCGGCGCCGCCGAGGCCGAGGGCAGCGGCAGCCGCGCCGTCCTGGAAGTGCGCACGCACGAGGTTCCGTTCCTGATCGAGCACGGCCAGGTCGTCGGGCGAATGCTGTACGAGCCGCTGATCGCCCGCCCCGACCGCCTCTACGGCGGCGCGATCGGCTCCTCCTACCAGCGCCAGGGCTTGGCGCTGTCGAAGCATTTCAAGAAGGTGGCCTGGAGCTGATTGCCGGTTACGCCGGGCGGAAGCGCTTGCCGCTTCCGATGAGGTTGTGCTGCGGCAGATGCACGGATTTCTCCGGGTCGGCGACGGCGTGGCCGATCACCGTGGCCCGGCGGCCATGGCGCGCCAGGATCGCCAGGGTCGCGTCGGCATCCGCCGCGGGGACGACGATGCAGAACCCGACTCCCATGTTGAACACCTCGAACATCTCGGCGCGCGCGACGTCGCCTAACTCCTCGATCAGCCGGAAGATCGGCGGCGGCGGCGGCAGATCGTCGAGCACGAAGCCGACTTCGGCGGCGACGCGCGGCAGGTTCAGCAGACCGTCGCCGGTGATGTGGACGAGCGCCTTCAGCACCGGCACGCGTTCGATGAGTTCGAGGATTTCCTGCACGTAGATCGGGGTCGGGCGCAGCAATTCCTCGCCGAGCGAATGGCCGAGCTCGGCCGGAACATGGTCGGGTGAGAGGGCGGCGTCGCGGAACAGCACGCGCCGCGCCAACGTGAAGCCGTTGCTGTGAATGCCGTCGCTGGCTATGCCGATGACCGCGTCGCCGGGCACGATGTCGCGGCCGACGATAATACGGTCGAGCGGCACGGTGCCGACCGCCGCGCCGACCAGGTCGAAACCGCGCACCATCTCCGGCAGCTGCGAGATTTCCCCGCCGCTGATCGAGACCCCGGCCTGCCGCGCGCCTTCGGCGAGGCCTACTGCGATGCCGTCGAGCATCGCCGCGTCGGCCCGCTCGACCGCGATGTAATCGACCATCGATATGGGCCGCGCGCCGACGCAGATCAGGTCGTTGACGTTCATGGCGACGCAATCGATGCCGACCGTGTCGTATCGGCCCACCATCTGTGCGACAATTGCCTTCGAACCGACCCCGTCGGTGCAGAAGGCGAGGCCCAGCCCGCCGACTTCGACGACATTGGCGAAATAGCCGATCGGCAATTGCACGGCGCCCGGCGCCCCGCGCGGCGGCCAGGTCGCGGCGAGGCGCTCAACGATGGCGCGCAGACCGCGATCGGCCTCGGCGACATCGACGCCGGAGGCCTTGTACCCCTCACGAACCCGGTTGGACCCCCGCGCCATCGCCGGAATCTGTCATACTGCGCCGATCGTCGCGAGCAGAACCTCTTATCGCAAGCCGCCGCGCCCCCGCGGCCGCCCTTTCGCGGAGCAGAGCATGAACGAAGACCGCTTCAATATGGACATCCGCAAGTTTCTCAAAGTTGTCGGCGTCACCTCGCAGCGCGAGATCGAGCGCGCCGTGCGCGCCGCGATCGACAGCGGCAGGCTCGACCCGGCCGCCCCGCTCAGGCCGCGCGTCACCCTGCGCATCCCCGAAATCGGCCTCGAACACGTGATCGACGGCGAGATCGGCCTCGAATAACTGCAAACACCCGCTCGTCACCCCCGCGAACGCGGGGGTCCAGGAGCAAGCGACGAAGCAGTGGCCCCTGGATTCCCACCTGCGCGGGAATGACCAGGATCATCCCCTACGCCGCCGCGGCGACCGGGACCGGCGCCTCGCCCTTCAGCATTAGGCGATAGAGATAACGGCGCTGGTTCATGTCGTAATCGGGGTTGGCCTTGTGCATGACGCTGCGGTTGTCCCACATCACCATGTCGCCGTAATGCCATTGGTGGCGGTATTCGTATTTCTTCTGCGTCGCGTGCGTCATCAACTCGGCGACAAGGTCGAGCGCCTCGTCGTCCGGCATGCCGACGATGCCCTCGATCCTGACCGGGTTCAGGAACAGCGCCTTGCGGCCATTTTCGGGATGCACGCGCACCAAGGGGTGAATGCCCGGCGGCGGCAGCGCCTTCAGGCTCTCGTCGTTGAGCGGCTTCAGCGCGCGCGGGCTGTATTTGCTCAGATAGACGTGTACCGCCTTCAGTCCGTCGATCTTGCGCTTCATCGCCTCCGGCAACTCATCGTAGGCGAGGTGCATGTTGACGTATTGCGTGTCCCCGCCGCTCGACGGCAACGAAACGGGATAGAGGATCGTCGCCTTGGGCGGCGCCGGATGGTTCGAGTGATCGGTGTGGAAGGTCTCGCCGGGAATCAGGCGCTTGGTGCCGAGGAATTCCTCGTTCGACACGTAGTACATCTCCGGGAAGCCGGGGATGTGGTGGTCCTTCTTGTCGTGCGGCTGCAACTCGCCCCACAACTGCACGGCCCGGAGGAAATCGCCCGGCTCATATTGCTGGTCGCGCACCGCCAGCACGTGAAACTGCGCGAAGGCGCGGTTGAGCGCCTCGCGCGTCTCGGCATCGACCGGCTGGCGCAAGTCGAGGCCGCGGATTTCGGCGCCGGTATGGGCGGTCAGCGGCGTAATCGTAAAGGCCATCGGGCGCCTCCATCGCGAGAAGCGCCGAATCTATGGCCTTTGCCGAAGCGCCGCAACCAATGTCCCTTTCCGCCCTTCAGGGGGGAGAGGGAGGGGACCCATTGCGGAGCAATGGGGAGCGTGAGGTGGGTATCGGCCGGCGCTCCGGAATCCCCCACCTCACCCTGCCCTCTCCGCCCCGCCATGGCCCAAGGGGGGCGGAGAGGGTCATGCACTACGCGGCGGCGCGGCTCTGGTTGTGCTGGCCGCCGGGGCGGGCGATGCCGTGCAGGGCCTTGGCGGTGTTGGCGTCCTTGCGCGCCAGATCGGCGAGCGAGACGATGCCGACGAGGCGCTTGTCGCGGTTCACGACCGGCAGACGGCGCACCTGCAATTCGGCCATGTTCTGACACACCTGGTCGAGCTCCTGGTCCTCGAAGCAGTATTTGACCTCGGGCGACATGCAGTCGCGGATTCGGGTCTGCGGCCCCTTGCCTTGGGCAATGCAGCGCACGGCGATATCGCGGTCGGTGATCATGCCGACGAGCCGGTCGCCGTCAGCCACCGGCAGAACGCCGCAATCGCATTCCTTCATCATCTGCGCCGCGTGCTGCAATGTCTCGTCGGGGCCGGCGAGCTTGGCGTCGCGGGTCATGACTTCGCGGATTTGCATCCTCAGCCTCCTTGGAAACGCCGGCAAGCCGGCGACGTGCGCCGGACTTGCCGTGGTGCTCTCAGGGACGTCCCATCTTCCCAACGAGAGGCGCGCGCGGCTGTTCCCGCCGCCGCCCCTGCGTTCCTCGGGCGGCGGCGGCTCGCGCTCCGCGGCAGAAAGCTCAGGAAACCTCGGCGAGTTCGCGCGCCCGCGCCGAATGAGCGGCGGCGGCGTGGTCCTTGGCCAGCACGGTGTAGACGGCCGGCAGGACGAACAGCGTGAACAGCGTGCCGATCGACATGCCGGCGACGACGACGATGCCGATCGAGAAGCGGCTTGCCGCGCCGGCGCCGGTCGCGGTGACCAGCGGCACGAGACCCACGACCATCGCCGCCGTTGTCATCAGGATGGGGCGCAGCCGGACGCGCGCGGCGCGCTCGATCGCGCGGCGGCGGTCGAGGCCCTCGGTCAATTGCAATTGGTTGGCGAACTCGGTCATCAGGATGCCGTGCTTGCTGATCAGCCCGATCAGCGTGACGAGACCGACCTGGGTGTAGATGTTCATCGTCGCGAGGCCGGCGAAGAGCGGCATCAAGGCGCCGCAGATCGACATCGGCACGCTGACGAGGATGACGAGCGGGTCGCGCAGGCTCTCGAACTGCGCCGCCAGCACCAGAAAAATGACGATCAGCGCGAACACGAAGGTGACGACGAGCTGGTTGCCTTCGCGCACGTATTGCCGCGAATCCGACAAATAGTCGTGGCTAAAGCCCGGGGGCAGCAGGGCGGCCTGCCTTTCCAGGAAATCGACCGCCTGGCCGATCGTCACGCCGGGCATCGGCACCGCCTGGAACGTCGCCGAGTTGAGCTGGTTGTAGCGGGTCAGCGCGTTGGGCGCCGTTGTCGTCTTGACCGTGACGAGGTTCGAGAGCGGCACCTGCTGCCCGGAGGCCGAGGCGACGTAATAGCGGGTCAGGGTGTCGGCGTTGAGCCGCTCGACCCGCGGCACCTGCGGGATCACCTCGTAGGACCGGCCGGCGAGGTTGAAGCGGTTGATGTAGTTCTCGCCGATCAAGAGAGACAATGTGTTGCCGATCGCCTGCATCGTAATGCCGAGATCGTTGGCCTTGCTGCGGTCGACATCAACCTCGATGGTCGGCTGGTTGAATGCGAGGTCGCTGTCGACGACCATGAAGAGGCCGCTCTTGCGCGCGGCGGCCTTGATCTTCTCCATCGCGTTGTAGATCGACGTGAAATCGCCGGTCGAATCGATCACCATCTGCACCGGCAAGCCGCCGATCGAGGCCGGCAGCGGCGGCAACGAGAAGACGAAGGCCTGCATGCCTTCGACCGCGTTGACCTTCTGCTGCAGGACCGCCTTCAGCTGCTGCGAGCTTCGTGCGCGATCGCCCCACGGCTTCAGGATGACGCCGGCGATACCCTGGTTGGGTCCGAAGCGGCCGTTGACGACAAAGCGCAGATCGGCCTCGGGGATCGAGGTGAAGGCCTTGTCTAGCTCCTCGCCGTAGGAGTCGAGATAGTCGAGATTGGCGTATTGCGGCCCCTTGGTCAGCGCGAACAGCACGCCCTGGTCTTCTTCGGGGGCCAGCTCCTTCTTGGTGTTGATATACATGAAGCCGATCGCGACGAAGACCGCAACGGCGAACAGCGCCGTCACCGGCCGGTAGTCGAGCGAGCGTTCGAGCCTGCGACCGTAGGCGTCGGCGAGCCACGAGAAACCCCGGTCGATCAATCGCGCGAGACGGCTCTGAGCGGCGTTGCGCGACAGCAGCAGCGAGCACATCATCGGCGACAG
>DATEKP010000165.1:0-3373 GCA_035277405.1 Allostellaceae bacterium
CGACGTATTGGCGCTCGGCATGCTGACCTGCATCCGCCGCGCCTTCGATCTGATCGAGCGGCATTACGGCCGGCGCTACGACCTCGCCGGGATCCCGCCCGAGCGGCCGGAAGTGTACGAGATGCTGAGCCGGGCCGACTCGCTAGGCGTGTTCCAGGTCGAAAGCCGCGCCCAGATGACGATGCTGCCGCGGCTCAAGCCGGAAAAATTCTACGACCTGGTGATCGAGGTCGCGATCGTGCGGCCGGGGCCGATCCAGGGCGACATGGTGCACCCCTATCTGCGCCGCCGCTCGGGCAGGGAGCCGGTCGAATATCCGTCCGAAGACTTGCGCCGCGTGCTCGGCAAGACATTGGGGGTGCCGCTGTTTCAGGAACAGGCGATGAAGATCGCGATCGTCGGCGCCGGGTTTGCGCCCGAGGAGGCCGACCGGCTCAGGCGCGCGATGGCGACGTTCAAGCGCAACGGCGACATCCACCTGTTCCGCGAGAAATTCGTCGCCGGCATGCTGCAGAACGGCTACACGGCCGATTTCGCGACCCGCTGCTTCGACCAGATCGAGGGGTTCGGCACCTACGGCTTCCCGGAAAGCCACGCCGCAAGCTTTGCGCTCCTGGTCTACGTCTCGGCCTGGATCAAGTGCTTCTACCCCGATGTCTTCGCCTGCGCGCTGCTCAATTCGCAGCCGATGGGGTTCTACGCGCCGGCGCAGATCGTGCGCGATGCCAGGGAGCACGGCGTCGAAGTGCGCCCGCCCGACGTCAATTTCAGCCACTGGGACTGCACGCTGGAGCCGCCGGCCCCCTCACCCCCGGATCAAGTCCGGGGCAGGCTCTGTCCCTCTCCCCGTAAACGGGGAGAGGGAACGCGGCGGCGAGCGCGCGACAGGATTTCGCCGACCATCCCCGGCGGGGCCACCGCTCTCCCTCTCCCCGCTGGCGGGGAGAGGGCCGGGGTGAGGGGCGCCGCTGCGCCCGGCGGGGGCATGGCGTTGCGCCTCGGGCTGCGGCAAGTCAAAGGGCTGGCCGAGGCCGATGCCGCCCGCCTGGTCGCGGCGCGCGGCGAGGGTTACCGCGACTCGCGCGATCTGTGGCGCAAGAGCGGCCTCGGCCGCGCCGCGCTTGAACGCCTCGCCGCGGCCGACGCGCTGCGCTCGCTCGCCCTCGACCGCCGGCAGGGGCTGTGGGCGCTGAAGGCACTCGGCGAGGCGCCGCTGCCGCTGTTCGCCGCCGCCGAACCGGAAACGGCAAAATTCTCCCTCTCCCCCAGTGGGGGAGAGGGTTGGGGTGAGGGGGCGAGGAGGCGATCGTCGCAGCAGCCCCCCTCACCCTGCCCTCTCCCCCCGACGTGGGGAGAGGGGGTTCTTGGTGCGGGCGCTGGGGATGGACAGCAAGGGCTTGCCGCCTCACTTCTTCCGGAAATGCCATTGGGTGAGCATGTCGTCGAGGATTACGGCACGCTCGGGCTGACCTTGAAGCGCCACCCGCTCGCTTTTCTGCGCGAGCAACTGGCACGCCAAGGGCTGGTGCGCGCGGCCGATCTCGCCACCCTGCCGGTCGGAGGCCGCGTCGCGATCGCCGGGCTGGTGCTGATCCGCCAGCGCCCCGGCAGCGCCAACGGTGTCGTCTTCGTCACGCTCGAGGACGAAACCGGCATCGCCAATTTGATCGTCTGGCCCGGGACGCTCGAACGCTTCCGCCGCGCCGCGCTCGGCGCGACCCTGCTCTATTGCCGCGGCCCATTGCAGCGCGAGGAGAGCGTCATCCACATCGTCGCCGAGGATCTGCGCGATTGGACCGGCCGGCTCAACACGTTACGTGAACGGACTGGGCGCGACCGCACCGGCGACATCACGCCGTCGCATAATCCCGGCGCCGGCGCTCCCGCCATCCTGATCCCGAGCCGCGACTTCCGCTGATCTGGGATCGCCGGCCTCCGGCCGGCAGGACGCCGGCGGTCCCACGTTGGCAACCGATCAGCGACGGCCCAGTTCTAAGTACATGGACTTCGTCTTCTCCGACCCGCCGCCGCCAGAGCCGCCGCGCAGGGCGGCGATCCGCGACGCGCACCTGCTGCCTGAAGCCGAGGCTGATGCGCAAATCCTCGCCGCCGCAGATCTGCCGGCCGAAGCGCGAGAGCGCATCGCCGCAACCGCGCGCCGACTCGTCATCGCGGTGCGCCGCGAGCGGCACGGCAAGGGCGGTCTTGACGCATTCCTGCAGGAATACGCGCTGTCCTCGCCCGAGGGGGTGGCGCTGATGTGCCTCGCCGAGGCGCTGTTGCGCATTCCCGACGCTGACACCATCGACCGGCTGATCCGCGACAAGATCGCCCCGGAAAGCAATGGGGTCGATTGGCAGCGCCACCTCGGCCATTCCGGGTCGCTGTTCGTCAACGCCTCGACCTGGGCCTTGATGCTGACCGGCCGGCTGCTCCGGCCTGACCGCGGCGCCCCCGATCTCGCCGGCGTCCTGCGCCGCTTCGTCGCCCGGTCGAGCGAGCCGGTGTGGCGGCAGGCGGTGACCGCCGCGATGCGCATCCTCGCCGACCAGTTCATCATGGGCCGCACGATCGAGCAGGCGCTGCACCGCGCCGACAATGCCGAGCGGCAGGGCTACCGCCATTCGTTCGACATGCTTGGCGAGGCGGCGCACACGGCGGCCGATGCTGAGCGCTACCGGGCAGCCTACCAGCGTGCGATCGCCGCGATCGGCCGGGCTGCGGCCGGGCGGCCGATCGAAGAGGCGCCGGGCATCTCGGTCAAACTATCGGCCCTGCATCCGCGCT
The DNA here is from genome assembly GCA_035277405.1 of Allostellaceae bacterium. Lineage (GTDB taxonomy): Bacteria > Pseudomonadota > Alphaproteobacteria > ATCC43930 > CGMCC-115725 > DATARH01. The sequence goes on from DATEKP010000165.1 coordinate 2,788, forward strand.
ATGAGATGGCGCAGCGCGAGCGCGTCATGGCCGAACTCGTGCCGTCGCTGCTCGACCTTGCCGAACAGGCGCGGTCCGCCGGCATCGGCTTCACGATCGACGCCGAGGAGGCCGACCGCCTCGAATTGTCACTCGATATCGTCGAGACGCTGGCGCTCGCCCCCGAACTCAGCGGCTGGGACGGGTTCGGCCTCGCCGTGCAGGCCTACCAGAAACGCGCCCTGCCGCTCGTCGCTTGGCTCGCCGACCTCGCCGCGCGCGCCGGGCGGCGGCTGATGGTGCGCCTGGTCAAGGGCGCCTATTGGGACAGCGAGATCAAGCGGGCGCAGGAGCGCGGTCTCGATTCGTACCCGGTGTTCACCCGCAAGGTCGCGACCGACGTCTCCTATCTCGCCTGCGCCCGGCGCATGTTCGCGGCCGGCCCGCTCTTCTATCCGCAATTCGCGACCCACAATGCCCATACCCTCGCGGCCGTCCTCGAACTCGCCGGCGGGCGCGAGGACTGGGAGTTCCAGCGGCTGCACGGTATGGGCGAGGCGCTCTATGACCAGATCGTCGGCCCCGACGGCATGAACCGGCCGTGCCG
>DATEKP010000166.1:0-2795 GCA_035277405.1 Allostellaceae bacterium
TGAGCGGTCCGCTCGTCGCCAACCCCGACCCGATGCATCTCGACGTCGTGCCGTTCTTCGGGCCGATGTACGTGACCGGCGCGGCGAGCGGCCTCGGCCTCGCGCAGACCGAGCCGGTGCTCGGCCTCGACCACCGCGTCACGATGGACCTCAGCAACGCCCAGGTCGCGTTGCAGACGACCGAGGGGCTGTTCCAGTTCTTCCTCGAACCCGCCGCCTACTCGCTGCCGACCCTCGGCGTGCCCTACCAGTTCTCGAAGGTCGGCGTCGCGACCAACCTCTACGGCGGCCTGCCCGTCGCCTGGGGCAAGCTGGCGCCGAGCGACAATTTCTCGGTCCAGGGCGGTAAATTGCCGACGCTGATCGGCGCCGAATACATGTTCACGTTCCAAAACATGAACATCGAGCGCGGTCTTCTGTGGAACCAGGAGCCGGTCGTCAGCCGCGGCGTGCAAGGCAATCTGACCACCGGGCCGGTCGCCTGGTCCCTGTCGCTGAACGACGGCTACTATTCAGGCAAATACAACTGGTTGAGCGGCGCCGCCACATGGACGATCGACCCGGCCAATTCGCTCACCGTCACCGCGGGCGGCGCGCTCAGCCGCAATGCGGTCGCCGGACCCGCGACGCCGCTGGCGCAGAACAACAGCACGATCGTCGAGGCCGCTTACACCTATAACAACGCGCCTTGGACGATCACGCCGTATGTCCAGTACACGCATGTCGGCGCTGATGCAGTGCTTGGCTTCGGCCAGGATGCCGCGACGATCGGCGGCGCCGTGCTCGCCAGCTACAAGTTCAACAATTACTTCAGCCTCGCCGGCCGGTGGGAATACATCGCGTCGAATGGCAGCGCCGCCGCCGGCGCTCCCGACCTGCTCGGTTTTGGGCCGGGCAGCGCGGCGATGTCCTTGACGCTGACCCCGACCTTCCAGAACGGCATCTTTTTCCTGCGCGGCGAGGCCTCGCTGACGCAGGCCTACAGCGTCACCGCCGGCTCGGCACTGCTGTTCGGCAATGGCAGCGGCCGCACCCAGGCGCGTTTTCTGGTCGAAACCGGCGTCGTTTTCTAGCGCGACGCTCAACCCTTACCCGGAAGCCTCAGCGATGAAGAAAATCGAAGCGATCATCAAGCCGTTCAAGCTCGACGACGTGAAGGCGGCGCTGCACGAGGTCGGCGTCACCGGCATGACCGTCACCGAGGCGCGCGGCTTCGGCCGGCAGAAAGGCCACACCGAGGTCTATCGCGGCGCCGAGTACGTCATCGACTTCCTGCCGAAGGTCAAGATCGAGGTCGTGCTCGACGACGAGCTGGCGCCGCGCGCGGTCGAGGCGATCCAGCAGTCGGCCAAGACCGACAAGATCGGCGACGGCAAGATTTTCGTGCTGCCGGTCGACGAGGCGGTGCGCATCCGCACCGGCGAGCGCGGCCGCGACGCGGTGTAGCGCTGCGCCCCTCACCCCGGCCCTCTCCCCGCGCGCGGGGAGAGGGAGAGATGCAGCACGGGCTGAAAATATCCTGCAGAGCTTTGCCCGGCATCGCAGCCGGGTCCCCTCTCCCCGCACGGCGGGGAGAGGGACAGGGTGAGGGGCGGTCCCCGTCAACCCTTTTTCGCGTGGTCCGGCGTCTCGCCGGGGTGAAAATCGAGCGAGACGCCGTTCATGCAATAGCGTTGGCCGGTCGGCGCCGGGCCGTCGTCGAACACATGGCCGAGATGGCCGCCGCATTTGCGGCAATGCACCTCGGTGCGGGTCATGAAGAGGCTGCGGTCTGTCTGGGTCTCGACCGCATCGTCGAGCGGCGCGGTGAAGCTCGGCCAGCCGGTGCCGCTGTTGAACTTGGCGCCGGCGGCGAACAGCGGCTGGCCGCAGCCGGCGCAATGATAGATGCCGGGATCGTAATTCTTGTCGAGCGGGCTCGACCCGGCGCGCTCGGTGCCGTGCTCGCGCAGCACCCGGAATTGCGCTGGGGTCAGCTTCTGGCGCCATTCCTCGTCGCTGTGCGCGACCTCGAATTCCTTGCGCGCCTGACCGCGGCCGCCCAACCGGCCGAAAAATCCTTCCGACATCTGCCTGCCTCGCCGACAGCGTTGCACCACCCCGTTATATCGCGCGGCTGCCGGGCCGCGTGAAGAGGCGATGCGAGCGTCGTTGTGCCGGGCGCTTCAGCGCGGTGCGGCGGCGAGGTTGCCGCCATCGACCGGCGCGAAGGCGCCGGTCGTGTTGCGCGCCAGCGCGAGGTGGAGGAAGGCCTGCGCCACGTCCTCGGCGGTGACCTCGCGCCGCAACAGGTTGCGCGCCATGTAATCGGCTTCGCTCATTCCGTAGGCATTGGCGCGCGAGGCAATGTAGTCCGGGGTCATGATGCCGCTGCGGATGCCGTCGGCGTTGACCGCGTTCGAGCGGATGCCGTCGCCGGCGTATTCGAGCGCGTATTGCCGCATCAGGAACAACGTCGCGGCTTTCGGCAGGCCGTAAGGGCCGGCGTTCGGCCCCTGGCTGACCGCCTGGCGCGACACGTTGAACAGCAGGACGCCACCCGTCCGTTGCGCGCGCATAAGCCTGACCGCGTGCTGCGCCACCCGCTGGTGCGCGAAGAAATTGACCTCGAAACTGTCGCGCAGAATCTGCTCGTCGACTTCGCCGATCCTGCCCTGCCAGGCGGCGCCGGCGTTCGACACGACGATATCGACGCCGCCATGGCGCAGCGCTAGGTGCTCGAACGCGTCGGCTAGCGCCGCCGGATCGGTCACGTCGGCGACGAGGGGCAGCGCGCCCAGCCCAGCCGCCTTATC
>DATEKP010000167.1:0-3149 GCA_035277405.1 Allostellaceae bacterium
CGCGCGACGCTTTCGAGGGGCTGGCGCTCGGCGCTGACGCCGATCGCCAATTCGACAAGGGCGGCGGCGACCATCAGACCGGCGCCGAGCAGATAGCCGAGGAACACTTCGCCGCGCTCGCCGCTGCCGATCAACAGGCCGAACAGCCACGGCGCGGCGACGCCGCCGAGGCCGGTGCCGAGCGCGTAGAACAGCGCGATCGCCAAGGCCCGCGCCTCCAGCGGAAAGCTTTCGCCGACCGTCAGATAGGCGGCGCTCGCCGCCGCCGAGGCGAAAAAGAAGATGCCGCTCCAGCAGAGGGTCAGCGCCGTCGCGTCAACCAGGCCGGCGCGGAACAGCCAGCCGACCAGCGCCAGCAGCACGCCCGAGAGCGCGTAGGTCGCCGCGATCATCGGTTTGCGCCCGAGCGTGTCGAACAATGGCCCGAGCGCCAGCGGCCCGAGGAAATTGCCGAGCGCGAACGGCAGCATGTACCAGCCGACCGCCGCCGCCGATACGCTGTAAAACCGGCTCAGCACCAGCGCGTAGGAGAAGAAGATCGCGTTGTAGAAAAAGGCTTGCGCCGCCATCAACACGACGCCCAGCACGGCACGGCGCGGGTAGTCGCGCAGGATCGCCCCGACCATGCGCCGCAGCGGCGTGCGCTTGCCGGCGGCGAGCCGGATGCGCGGCTCCGCCATCATCCGCTCGCTCCGCGCGCCCACTCGGCGCTCGATCTCGGCCACCACCGCCTCGCTCGCGTCAGGCCGCGCGTGCAGCATCAGCCAGCGCGGGCTTTCCGGGATCCACTGCCGCAGCAGCAGGATCGCGAGGCCGAGCGCGGCGCCGATGCCGAAGGCGGCGCGCCAGCCCCAATCGGGCGGCAGGCGCCCGGGCGCCAACAGCACGATCGTGCCCAAAGCGCCGAGCGCCGCACCGACCCAGAAGCTGCCGTTGATCGCCAGGTCGGTACGGCCGCGGTAGCGCGCCGGGATCAGCTCTTGGATCGCCGAGTTGATCGCCGCGTATTCGCCGCCGATGCCGGCGCCGGTCAGCACGCGGAAGGCCGCGAAACTCCAGAAATCCCAGGCCAGCGCCGTGGCCGCGGTGGCGGAGAGGTAGAGGCCGAGGGTGACGAAGAACAGCCTTCGGCGGCCGAAGCGGTCGGTCAGGTAGCCGAACAGCAGCGCGCCCGATACGGCGCCGGCGAGATAGGCGCTGGAAACGAGGCCGATTTCGGCCGCGGTGAAATGCAGCACCAGGCTCTGCTCGAGCGCGGCGGCGACCGAGCCGGCGATCGTGACCTCGAGGCCGTCGAGCACCCAGGTGATCCCGAGCGCAACCGCGACCAGAGTGTGGAAACCGCTCCACGGCAGCTGGTCGAGCCGGGCCGGGATGTCGGTCTCGATGACGCGCGCTTCGGGCATAGCGGGACAACGATAGCGCCGGTGCCGGGTTGCGACACGACGCCTCAACCGCGCTCGGATGGCATTCTCGCGCGCACCGCATTATCGTGCGGCCATGATCGCGAGGGGGGTCCGTCTGCTCGCCGCGCTGACGACGGTCGCGCCGCTGCTGTGGTGCGCCACGCCGGCGCATGCCGCCGCACACAAGAAGGGCGAGGCCGCGGCGGCGAAAAAGGCGGCGGCGCCGAAGGCGGGTGTGCCGGCGGCGCACGCGCTCGGCGTGTTCGACAAGTGGACGGCCTACGAGGCGGAAGACAAGAGCGGCCGCGTCTGCTACCTCGCCGGCGAGCCGCAGAAAAGCGCGCCCTCCGGCTTCGCGCGCAAGCAGCCGATGGCGATGGTCACGCACCGCCCGGCCGAAAACATCGCCAACGTCGTCAGCTTTGTCGAAGGCTACCCGCTGAAGGACGGCAGCGAGGTGACGCTCGCGGTCGGCAAGCACAAATTCGATCTGTTCACCAATGCCGACAGCGCCTGGGCGAGCACCGCCGATCTCGACAAGACGATCGTGACGGCGCTCGCCAAGGCCGGCGACGCGGTCGTCAAGGGCACGCCGCAGAAGGGGCCGCCGACCACCGACGTCTACTCGCTGGCCGGCTTCCCGAAAGCGCTGGCGGCGATCGACAAGGCGTGCGGCGTCAAGCGCGAGGCGGAGCCGCGCCCTCCGGCGACGCACCATCGCCCGCAGCGGCACCATTCGCGCCCTGCACGCAAGCATTCCTGAGCGCCGCGCCCATATACCGGGCATGTCAGCAGCAGAGGCCTCCAATTCGGCGCGCCGCAACCTGGTCGGCCTCGGGCGCGCCGAGTTGGGCGCCGAGATGGCCGCGTTCGGGGCCGAGCCGTTCCGCGCGCGCCAGTTGTGGCACTGGATCTACCACCGCGGCGTCACCGATTTCGCGGCGATGGGCAATCTTGCGAAGTCGTTCCGCGCCCGGCTCGCCGAGCATTATGAACTGCGCCGGCCGGAGGTGCCGCGCGCGCTGATTTCGGCCGACGGCACGCGCAAATGGCTGCTGCGCTTCGCGGACGGGCAGGAGGCCGAGACCGTCCACATTCCGGAGGCCGATCGCGGTACGCTGTGCGTCTCCTCGCAGGTCGGCTGCACGCTGAACTGCTCGTTCTGCCATACCGGCACGCAGCGTCTGGTGCGCAATCTCGGCGCCGCCGAGATCGTCGGCCAGGTCATGCTGGCGCGCGACGCGCTCGGCGAATGGCCGTCGCCGCCCGAGGGGCGGCAACTGACCAACATCGTGCTGATGGGGATGGGCGAGCCGCTCTACAATTACGACAATGTCGCGGCGGCGATTAAAATCGTCATGGACCCCGAAGGGCTGGCGATCTCGCGCCGCAAGATCACGTTGTCCACCGCCGGCGTCGTGCCGATGATCGCGCGCTGCGGCGCCGAGCTTGGCGTCAACCTCGCGGTCTCATTGCATGCGGTCAGCGACGGGTTGCGCGACCAACTCGTGCCGCTCAACCGGAAATACCCGATCGCCGAACTGCTCGACGCCTGCCGCAATTACCCCGGATCGAGCAACGCCCGCCGCATCACGTTCGAATACGTGATGCTGAAGGGGGTCAACGACAGCCCGGCCGAGGCCAGAGAACTGGTGCGGCTGCTGCGGGGCATCCCGGCCAAGGTCAATTTGATCCCGTTCAACCCGTGGCCCGGCGCCCCCTACGAATGTTCGAGCGAGCGGG
>DATEKP010000168.1:0-5203 GCA_035277405.1 Allostellaceae bacterium
TGCTCGATTGCGGCGACGATGCCGGCGCCGCGCAGGGCGCGATCCGCGCCGGCGTCGAGGCGATCCTCTTCACCGGCCGCGCCGATCTCGCCGCGCGCCTTGCCGACATCGCCGCCCAGCGCGGCGCCCGTGCGCTGACCGAGCGCCCGGTTCCGGCGCTCGATCTTGCCGACGACTTCTTCGCCGCGCCCGACGAACTGCGCCGCCGCTGCGTCGAGGCCCTCCGTAGGATGGGCTGAGCAAGGCGAAGCCCATCACTGTCCTTGCGCGGCCGGGTTGATGGGCTTCGTTTCGCTCAGCCCATCCTACACCTACTCCCCTAGCCGGAATTGCCGCCTTGATCCTCGCCTCCTCTGCGGCGTTTTGGTAGAAAGGGCGACCCGACGCCCGCCATGAGGAACGCTGAGATGAAGATCAACGGTCAGGTCCAGAAGATCCTCGGCAACTACGAGAGCGACAATCCCGGCACCAAGGCCAACCTCGCCCGCATCCTGATGCACGGCAAGCTCGGCGGCACCGGCAAAGTGCTGATCCTGCCGGTCGATCAGGGGGTCGAGCACGGCCCCGCGCGCTCCTTCGCGCCGAACCCGCCGGCCTACGATCCGCACTACCACTTCCAACTGGCGATCGAGGCGGGGCTCAGCGCCTATGCCGCGCCATTGGGTTTCATTGAGGGCGGCGCCTCGACCTATGCCGGGCAGATCCCGCTGATCCTCAAGGTCAACAACGCCAACAGCCTGTCGCGGCAGAAGGAAGCCGCCGACCAGGCGGTCACAGCCGGCGTCAAGGACGCGCTGCGCCTCGGCTGCTCGGCGATCGGCTTCACGATCTATCCCGGCTCCGACGCGCAGTACAGCCAGATGCGCGACATCGCCGAGATGGCGCAGGAGGCGAAGGCGCACGGCCTCGCGGTGGTGATCTGGTCCTATCCGCGCGGCGGCAGCCTGTCGCGCGAGGGCGAGACCGCGATCGACATCGTCGCCTACGCGGCGCAGCTCGCCGCCCAACTCGGCGCCCACATCATCAAGGTCAAGCCGCCGACCGCGCAGCTTGAACTGGCGGCGGCGAAGAAGGTCTACGAAGACCGCGGCATCGACATCTCGACCCCGGCGGCGCGCATCCGCCATGTCGTACAATCGGCCTTCAACGGCCGCCGCATCGTCGTGTTCTCGGGCGGCGAGGCGAAGGACCTCGACGGCGTGCTGAACGAGGTGCGCGCGGTCTATGCCGGCGGCGGCAACGGCTCGATCATCGGCCGCAACAGCTTCCAGCGCGCCAAGGCCGACGCCATCGACATGCTCGGCCGCATCATCAAGATATACCAGGGAAAGGACTGATCATTCAGAGCGACGACACGCGGGCGACGACGCGGCTCTATCTGATCACGCCGCCGGCGCTCGATCCCGACGATTTCGCCCTTGAGCTTGAGGAGGCGCTCGCCGGCGGCGACGTGGCATGCCTGCAGCTGCGGCTGAAGGATTGCGACGACGCTGCGATCCGGCACGCGACCCGCATTTTGCAGCCGATTGCGCAGGCGCGCGGCGTCGCGTTCATCATGAACGACCGGCCCGAGCTCGCCGCCGAACTCGATTGCGACGGCGTGCATGTCGGCGAGGAAGACATGCCCTATGCCGAGGCCCGGCGCCTCCTCGGCCCCGACCGCATCGTCGGGGTCACCTGCGGCGACAGCCGGGACCGCGCCGTCACTGCCGCCGAAGCCGGCGCCGATTACGTCGCGTTCGGCGCCTTCTTCCCGAGCGCCACCAAGGCCGGCGCGAAATACCGCGCCCGGCCGGAACTCCTGGCCGAGTGGTCGGACACGACGGTCGTGCCATGCGTCGCGATCGGCGGCATCACACAGCAGAACTGCGCACCTTTGGTCGAGGCCGGAGCGGATTTTCTCGCGGTGATCGGCGCTATCTGGTCCTATCCGCAGGGGCCGCGCGCCGCGGTGCGCGATTTCAACGCGGTGTTCGCCCGCTGCGGCCGGGCCTATTCGCCGCAAGCCAGCTGATCGGCGGCCCCATATGGAACAGCAAAACAGCAGGGTGAGCGAGTTGACGCCCGCCATTGTCGTCATCGACGACGACCCGTCGATGCGCAAGGCGCTCGACAACCTGTTCCGATCGGTCGGGTTCGCGGTCGAGCTGTTCGCCTCGCCGCAGGAATTCCTGCAGAGCCCGCGCACCGACCGGCCCGGCTGCATCGTGCTCGATGTCCGCTTTCCGGGGCGCAGCGGCCTCGACATGCAGCGCGACCTGGCGGCGGCCGACGCGCGGCTGCCGATCATCTTCATCACCGGCTATGGCGACATCCCGATGTCGGTGCGGGCGATGAAGGCCGGTGCGGTGGAGTTTCTGACCAAGCCGTTCCGCGACCAGGATCTGCTCGACGCGGTCGGCGCCGCGCTCGACAAGGACCGCGCCCGCCGCGCCGGGGAATCGCAGCTGGCGGAGCTGCGCGCCCGATTCGGGACGCTGACGGCGCGCGAGCGGCAAGTCATGTCGCTGGTCGTCGCCGGCCGGCTCAACAAGCAGATCGCCGGCGAGCTCGGGGTCAGCGAGATGACCGTCAAGATGCACCGCCGCCAGGTCATGCGGAAGATGCAGGCGGGCGGCGTCGCACAGCTCGTGCGCCTCGCCGACCGGCTCGGCCTCGCCGCGCCGCAGCCGGCCTGAGCCCAAAGCGCGGTCCAGGGGCAAACCGCCTGGGCTTCGCCTCCGACGCACATCTGCGACATTTTATTAAAATAATTCGCGAAACGGTGGCGAAAGGCCGTGTCGTCTCCCCGCGGCGACATTAATGTTCTGTTAAGAATTGTGGCATCGAATTCGTGCGAAATACATGAGACGGCCGCAAATAACGGCAGCTCCGGCATGGTTATGGAGTCGCACGACCTGGAAACGCTGAGCCGGCTGGTGACACCGGTTCCGACGGCGGTTGCCTGGTTCGACCGGGATCTGCGCTATCTCGCGGCGAGCGCGGCGTGGATCGCGGCGTTCGGCATCGTCCACCGGCCATTGGCCGGGCAGCGGCATGGCGATGTTTCGGGCCTCGCCGAGGCGCCGCTCAACGAAGTGCTGCGCCGAGCGCTGGCCGGCGAAGCCGCGGCCGAAACTGCGATCGCCGCAGGCCAGCCGGCGCCGCCTGCCGCGCACCGGGTGCTCAGCGCCCGGCCGTTTTCCGACGCGCAGGGGGCGGTCGGCGGCGCCGTCGTCGTCGCGCATCGCGCCCCGACCGAGGCCGCCGCGGCCGCTCTTGGCGAAAGCGGTCTCGTCGCGCGTCATGAATTTGCCCGGCATTTGCACGAGGCGCTCGCCGACGGCGATCCCGAGCGCCGCGAGATTATCGTCTTCGCGATCAATCTCGACCGGTTTCGCGCGATCAACAACCTGCACGGCACCGCGATCGGCGATCAGGTGCTCGAGGTCACCGCCGAGCGGCTGATTTCCGGAACGCGCGCGCGGTCGCCGGGAGAGACGCAGGGGACGCGGCCGCGCGACGTGATCGCGCGGCTCGGCGCCGACGAGTTCGGCATCATCTGTCCGGCCGCGACCTTGCCGGCGGTGGAGGCCGACGCGCTGGCGCAGCGGCTGCTCGGCGCCGTGCAGAACCCGATCGCGATCGGCCCGCATTCGCTGCGCCTGACCGCAAGCATCGGCTTCATCGTCCCGACCGCCGAGCATACCCGCGCCGACGACGTGCTGCGGGACCTCGATCTTGCCTTGCAGCAGGCAAAAGCCCTCGGAGCCAACCGCGTCGTCGGGTGGGAACCGTCTCTGACCCAGGACGCGACGCGCCGCTATTCGCTCTCCGGGCAGTTGCGGCAGGCTTTCGAGAACGGCGAATTGATGCTGCACTACCAGCCGGTCCTGCGGCTCTCCGACAACCGCATGGTCGGCGCCGAGGCGCTGCTGCGCTGGAACCACCCAAGCGAGGGGCTGGTGAAGTCCCGCACCTTCATCCCGGCGCTCGAGGAGATGGGCCTGGTCTCCGAGGTCGGCTGTTGGGTCATCCGCGAGACGGTGCGTCAGCTCGAATCGTGGCGCCTGCTCTACGGCCGCGATGTCATCGATTGGGTCAGCATCAATCTCTCGGGGAGCCAGCTCGGCGATCCGTCGCCGCTGTTCGCGACGCTGCATGCGGTTCGCGACGGCGGGTTTCCGCTGCACCGCCTGAAAACGGAGATCGCCGAGGCCGGAATCATGCGCAACCCGGACAAGACGCGCGCCGTCCTGACCGAACTCGCCGGGCTCGGCATCCGCGTCGCGATCGACGATTTCGGCACCGGCTATTCCTCGCTGAACAGCCTGCGCGATCTGCCGATCGAGGCGATCAAGATCGACAGCGAATTCGTCGCCCAGATCGGCGCGCAAGAGGGCGAGCGGCTAACGCTGGCCTTGCTCGACATGGCGCGGGTGTTCGGCGCCGCGATCGTCGCCGAGGGGATCGAGACCGAAGGCCAGCGCGAGTTCCTGCGCACCGCCGGGTGCGGCTTCGGCCAGGGCTATCTGTTCGCCGAGCCGATGGATGGCGCGCTGCTCGGAGCCTATGCCTTGACCCACGCGGTGATCGCCGACCGCCCTCCGATGCCGGACGACGACGGCGGCCCGCTCAATCCTCCGACATCAGCCGGTCCGTTACGGGCAGGGTGAGACGGTGCGGCGCATAGCGGCTGGCCAGCGCGACCAGCCGGTTGATGGGCCCCGTCACCACCACGCGGCGCCCGGCGGCGAGGCCCCGATAGCCGAGCCGCGCCACGTCCTCGGCGCTCATCATCCGGCGCAGGTGGCGCGCCATCGGCGATTTGTCGGCGCCCGCGACCGTGAAAAAATTGGTCGCGGTCGAACCGGGGCATAAGGTCGTCACGCTGACCCCGGTGCCGCGCAGCTCATAGGACAGCGCCTCGCCCAGGCTCAAAACATAGGCCTTGCTGGCGAAATACACTGCCATGCGCGGCCCGGGCTGAAACCCGGCGACCGAGGCGACCAGCATGATGCGGCCGCGCCCGCGCGCCACCATGCCGGGCAGGATCAACCGCGTCAGCTCGGTCAGCGCGACGATGTTGACCTGCAGCATCTCGCTAACGCGCGCCGGCTCGGAGCGGTCCAAGCGGCCGGCGGCGCCCAGCCCGGCATTGTTGATCAGCACGTCGAGCGCGAGGCCGCGCGTCGCCAGCTCGTGCGCCAGCGTAGCGGCGGCG
>DATEKP010000169.1:0-13327 GCA_035277405.1 Allostellaceae bacterium
GGGCGCGGCCCGGCGGCGGGGCTGGCGGGCGCCGCAGCCGGCAGCGGCTGCTTTGCCCGCGGCCCAAGGCTCGCCGAGGGCGGCTCGGCGCGAAACAGCATGGCATCGCCGCACACGACCGAGGACAGCGGCGCGAACAGCTCCGGCACGGCCTCGGCCGGAGCGGTCATCAGCCAGCCGCTCGGCGCCAGGGCCGCGGCAAGCCGACGGACCGCCCTCTGTCGCGCCGCGGGCAGCAGGTACATCAGCACGTTCCGGCACAGGATCAGATCGAAGCCGGCGAGGCCGAGCGCCGAGTCGTCGTCGACCGCCGCGAGGTTGAATGGCGCGACCGAGACCCTGTCGCGGATGTTTCCGGCGATTTCGAAGCGCGTGCCGCGCCGGACGAAATAGAGCTGCCGCACCTGCGGCGGCACCTCGCGCAGCGACCACGCCCGGTATATGCCCGCTCGCGCCGCCGCCATCGCCGCGGGGTTGATGTCGGTCGCGAAGATGCGGATCAGCCAGTCCTCGCGATCGGGGATCAGGCGATCGATCAGGATCGCCAGCGAATAGGCCTCCTCGCCCGAGGCGCAGCCGGCGCTCAATAAGCTGAGCATGCGGCAGCCTTGCCGCCTCCGCTCGGCGATCAGCGGTTCGAGCACATGCGCCTTCAGCGCCTCGAACGAGGCGGCATTGCGGAAGAAGCAGGTCTCGCCGATCGTCAGCCGGCTCGCGACGACGCCCCATTCGCGATGGCGCCAGCCGGTGGCGGCGAGGCGGTCGAGCAGGGTCTCTACGCTCGGCAACCGCAGCCGGGCGGCGCTGGCGAGCAGCCCCGCGCACAGCTCATCGTCACGCGCGCCGGGAAATTCGAGACCGAGCCGCTCGCCCACAAGCTCACGCGCTTGCGCCAGCTGCGCTTCCTCCATCGCCTTGCCCCTGATGGTCGATTGCCGCCGCGAGGCGGCCCTCCTCGTCGAGCGACAGAAATCGGTCGAGGTCCTCGATCAGCACGATCCCGTCCGGCGCGGCCGCAACGCCGCAGAGATGCGGCGGCACCGGGACCCGGGCGGCCGGCGCACCGCCCTCATCGGGGGCGAGAGCGGCGACGCCGATCACCTCGTCGGCAGCCAGCACCAGACGGCGGCGTGCACTGCGCGCCACGACAAAGCGGTCCGTCGCCGCCACCGGCCCGCGCGCCACCCCGAGGCGCCGGTGAACATCGCAGACCGGCACGATATCCCGGGCGATATCGACGATGCCGAGCACGATTTCGGGCGCGTCGGGCAGCGGCGCGACCGCGACCGCCGCGACCACCCGCTCGACCCGGTCCAACGGCACGCCGAGCCGGTACGGACCGACGCGGAACACGACGAATGTGCCGTGCATCGCGCTCTGCCGCGTCACGGAACCGCGGCCGCGCCGTCCGCGGCGGGATGATGGACAGCGGCGGCCGCGCCGATGCGATCGGCGGCCATCGGGCGGCCAAGGTGAAATCCCTGCACGGTATCGCAGCCGAGATCTTGCAGCGCGTGCCACAAGGCCTCGCTCTCCACCCCCTCGGCGACGCTGGTCAGCCCCAGCTTGCGGGCGAGGTCGATCGTGATCTCGACGATCAGCCGGCTGTCCCGGTCGCGCAGCATCGCCGTGACGAACGACAGGTCGATCTTCAACTCGGAGAACGGCATGCGCCGCAGCTGCACCAGCGACGAATAGCCGGTGCCGAAATCGTCCAGCGACAGCTTGAAGCCCTTGATGCGCAGGCGCGACAACACGTCGAGCATGTGAACGGCATCGCTCATCGCGCTGGTTTCGGTGACTTCGAGGGTCAGCAATGCGGGATCGACCCCGCCTTCGCGGCACTTGGCCGCGAGCTTGTCGGGGAAGCGGATATCGCGCAGGTTCTTGGCCGAAACATTGACCGCGACCTCGAGCGCCAGACCCTGGCGGTGCCAGGCCGCGGCCTGCGCGGCTGCGGTCGCGAACACCCAATCGGTCAGCGCATCGATCAGGTCGCGCTGCTCGGCGACGGCGACGAAGCGGTCGGGGCCGATCGACCCGAGCCGCGGGTGCGACCACCGGGCCAGCGCCTCGACGCCGACCATGCGGCCGAGGCGGCAGGACACCTTCGGCTGGTATTCGAGGAACAACTGCCCCGCCGCCCGGCCGGCCACGCCCACGTCCGCTCCCGTGCCGGCGCCGAGAACCGCGGCGAGGTCTGTCGCCAGTGCGGCATCGTCGAGCGGCCGGTGCCGGGCGACCAGCGTCTGCAATTCCCCCAGCGGCACCGGCTTGTGCAGCGTGCCCGCCATGTGCAGCCCGCGTTCGGCGCCAAGGCGCAGCGTCGCATCGAGCGTCCGGCCGTCGATCCCGCTGGCGATGACGATCGCCGCGCCGCACCCGTCGCCGGCGAGATCGCGCAACAGCTCGACGCCGTCCGTTCCGGGCATGTTCAGATCGGTGACGATCAGCGTCGGCTGCCACTCCCGCGCGGTGCGTATGAACATGTCGCAATCGGCGGTGGCCACTACCCGGAAGCCTTCCGCTTCGGCCACTCTTTTGACGAGGCGGCAGAAGGCGGCATCGTCGTCGATGATCAGCAACCGCGGATCATCCGCGCCCTGCCAGTTCATGCCAGGCTCCGTTGACGGCGGCGGGGTGGCGCCGAGTGTCGCAACCGCGCGAGGCGGGCCATGGGTCGCAAGAACGTGCATTGACGAGACCATTATAGCGTCAACAGCGCATTCGGCAACCTTAACGGGTTATCTTTACCGACATTATCTCATAAATCGTGGTCAGCGGGCCGACCAAGCCGCCTCACGGCGTGCGGAGATGATCCGTCTGATTGAGTGAGACGATGACGAAGCCGCCGGCGTCCGCGTCGATCTCGTTGATCGCGCAGGGATCCTGCCGGATCCGCCAATAGCGCGACAGCGGCAGGCCGAGCGCGTGCAGCAGGATCACCCGGTTTACGCTGTCATGGCCGACCAGCACCACCGTGTCGCGGAGATGGCGGCGCACCGCATCGCGCAACGCCGCCGTCGTCCGGGCGAGCACGTCCTGCAACGTTTCGCCACCCGGGATCGCGGCCCAGTCGGGATTGCGGTACCAGGAATCGACCTCCGCGGCCCAATGCTGCCGCGCCTCGTCCGGGGTCAGGCCCTGCCAGCTGCCGTAATCGATGTCGCTGAGGCCGGCGACGGCAGCCGGCGACAATCCGACGGCTTGGCCGATCGCGGCGGCGGTCGCCATGCACCGCCCCATCGGGCTGCTGTACACGGCAACCGGACGCCAGCCGGAAGCGATGCGCTGGGCGGTGGCGGCGGCCTGCCGGCGCCCTTCGACCGTCAGCGGCAAATCCGCCCGCCCGCGGAAACGCTCCGGCGAGATGCCCTCGACATGGCCGTGGCGGACGAGGAGGATCTTGGTCATTGCAATACCCGGCCGCTCGCTGCGGCCCGATCATCTCATCTCGCGCGACCGCGTGCGAGCCGCTACCCTTTCCCCACAGGAATCTCGGAGGGCCGATGATGGAAACGCGCGCGGCGGTCGCCCACAAGGCGGGCCAGCCTTTGGCGATCGAGACGGTGCGGCTCGACGGGCCAAGGGCCGGCGAGGTGCTCGTCGAGGTAAAGGCGACCGGCATCTGCCATACCGACGCCTACACGCTGTCCGGTGCCGACCCCGAGGGTCTCTTCCCGGTTATCCTCGGGCACGAGGGCGCCGGCATTGTCGTCGATGTCGGGCCCGGCGTGACCAGCGTCAAAAAGGGCGATCACGTCATTCCTCTCTACACGCCCGAATGCCGGCAGTGCCCCTCCTGCCTGTCGCGCAAGACCAATCTGTGCACCGCGATCCGCGCGACCCAGGGGCAGGGTGTGATGCCCGACGGCACCAGCCGCTTTTCGCTCGGGAGCGAGAGGCTGTTCCATTACATGGGCACCTCGACCTTCTCGAACTTCACGGTATTGCCGGAGATCGCGGTCGCGAAAATCCGCGAGGACGCGCCGTTCGACAAGGTCTGCTACATCGGCTGCGGGGTCACGACCGGGATCGGCGCCGTCATCAACACCGCCAAGGTCGAGCCGGGCGCCAATGTCGTCGTGTTCGGGCTCGGCGGCATCGGCCTCAATGTCGTGCAGGGCTGCCGCATGGTCGGCGCCGACATGATCGTCGGCGTCGACATCAACCCGCGCCGCCGCACCCTCGCCGAAAAATTCGGCATGACGCATTTCGTCAATCCGGCCGAGGTCCAGGGCGACCTCGTGCCCTATCTGGTCGATATGACAAAGGGCGGCGCCGATTACAGCTTCGAGTGCATCGGCAACGTGCAGACGATGCGGCAGGCGCTGGAGTGCTGCCATCGCGGCTGGGGAGTCAGCGTCATCATCGGCGTCGCCGCGTCGGGGCAGGAGATTGCGACGCGGCCGTTCCAGCTGGTGACCGGGCGGGTGTGGAAGGGCACGGCATTCGGCGGCGCCAGGGGCCGCACCGACGTGCCGAAGATCGTCGATTGGTACATGGAGGGGAAGATCAACATCGACGATCTGATCACCCACACGATGCCGCTCGCCGACATCAACCGGGGCTTCGACCTAATGCACGCCGGCGAATCGATCCGCAGCGTGGTGATCTACTGACGTGCCGTCATTGCGAGCGCAGCGAAGCAATCCCGCGCCGAGCGCGTTCGACGGGATTGCTTCGTCGTCTGCGCTTCCTCGCAATGACCACCGAGGGACGCGATGAGCGCGACGGATTACCTCCTCGCGATCGATCAGGGGACGACCAGCACACGGGCGATGCTGTTCGACACGACGGGCGCGGTGCATCACATCGCGCGCCGGCCATTGCGGCAGATCTACCCGCGGCCGGGCTGGGTCGAGCACGATCCGGAGGAGATCTGGCAGGCCGTCGTCGCCACCTGCCGCGAGGCGTCGGCCGCGGCAGACGGCGCACCGGTCGCCGCGCTCGGCATCACCAACCAGCGCGAGACGACGGTGCTGTGGGAGCGCGCGACCGGCCGGCCCGTGCACAACGCCATCGTCTGGCAGGACCGCCGGACTGCCGATTTGTGCGAAGGCTGGCGCGCGGCCGGGCTTGAAGGCATCGTCGCGGCGAAGACCGGTCTTGTGATCGACCCGTATTTCTCGGCATCGAAAATCCGTTGGCTGCTTGACGCGGTCCCGGGCCTTGCCGGGCGCGCCCGCGACGGCGGGATCGCGTTCGGCACAATCGACAGCTTCCTACTGTGGCGGCTGACCGGCGGCCGGCTGCACGCGACCGACCTGACGAATGCCGCGCGCACGATGCTGCTGGATCTGCATTCGCTCGCCTGGGACGACGGGCTGCTCGACGCGTTCCAAATCCCGCCGGCCATCCTGCCGGAGCCGCGCGATTGCGACGGCGCGTTCGGCGCCACGATGCCCGAGTTGTTCGGCCATGCGATCCCGATCGCCGGGGTTGCCGGCGACCAGCAGGCGGCGCTGATCGGGCAGGCGTGCTTCCGCCCCGGCATGGTCAAATCGACCTATGGCACCGGCGCCTTCGCGCTGCTCAACACCGGGACCGCGCCGGCGCCGGCGCGCCATCGCCTGCTGACAACTCTCGCCTACCGGCTCGCCGGCGAGACCGCCTATGCGCTCGAAGGCAGCATCTTTGTCGCCGGCGCCGCGATCCAATGGCTGCGCGACCGGCTCGGCATCGTCGCCTCGGCCGAGGAGACGCAGGCGATGGCGGAGCGCGCCGACCGGCGCCAGCGCGTCTATTTCGTGCCTGGCTTTGCCGGGCTCGGCGCGCCCTATTGGGCGCCGGCGGCGCGCGGCGCGCTGTTCGGGTTGACCGCCGAATGCGGCCGCGACGAGATCACGTGCGCCGCGCTCGAAGCGGTCGGCTACCAGACGCGCGACCTGCTCGACGCGATGGCGGCGGATGCCGGCATCACGATCGATCGGCTGCGTGTCGATGGCGGCATGGCGGCAAACGACTGGGCGATGCAATTCCTTGCCGACATCGTGCCGGCCGCGGTTGAACGCCCGGCCTCGCTGGAGACGACCGCGTGGGGCGCCGCCTATATCGCCGGGCTGGCGCGCGGTTTATGTCCGGCGCCCGCGGCCATGACGGCGCAATGGTCGGCGGCGGGACGGTTCGAGCCGGCGATGGATATGGCCGAGCGCGAGGAGCGCTATGCCGGCTGGCGGCGGGCGGTCGCCGCAACATTGGCCATCGTCGCGCCCTGAGCCGCTGCGGCGAGAGCGGATTATCGTGATCCGTGCTGCCGGATGAACTCGCGGACTTTGGGGTAGGTTTCGCTCTGCCAGCGGCGGCCGTGGAAGACGCCGTAATGACCGACATCGGGTTGCAGGTGGTGCAGCTTCATCGCCGGCGGCAGGTTACGGCACAGCCGCTGGGCGGCGACGGTCTGCCCCGGGGCGCAGATGTCGTCGCGCTCGCCTTCGACGGTCATCAGCGCGGTATCGGTGATGACGCCGGGCTCGACGAGCTCGCCATGCACGCGGAATGTGCCGTGCGCCAAGTCCTGGCGCTGGAACACGCGGTCCACCGTCTCCAGGTAGAATTCGGCCGGCAGGTCCATGACGGTGCTGTATTCGTCGTAGAACGCGCGGGTCGCTTTCACGGCATCCGCGTGGCCTTCGGCCAACTGGCAGAACATGCGCCAATGCGCGTTGACGTGGCGGTCGAGGTTCATGCCGATGAAGCCGGCGAGCTGCAGAAAGCCCGGATAGACGCGGCGAAGCGCGCCGGGATAGCGCGCCGGCACGGTGGTGATGACCGTGTTCTCGAACCATGCCAACGAATGCGATTCGGCGAAGCGGTTGACCTCGGTCGGAGCGGCGGCCGGGTCGATCGGCCCGCCCATCAGGATCATCGATTTGGGCCGGTCCGGGTCGTTCGCCGCCGCCATCAGCGATACCGCCGCCAGCACCGGCACCGAGGGCTGGCACACCGCCATGACGTGAACCCCGGGGCCGAGCCGGCGAACGAGGCCGATCGTCAGGTCGATCATGTCGTCGAGGCCGAACCGGCCATGGCGCAGCGGCACGCTGCGCGCGTTCTGCCAGTCGGTCAGGTAGACGTCGTGATCCGGCAATGCAGTCTCGACAGTGCCGCGCAAGAGCGTCGCGAAGTGGCCCGAGAGAGGCGCGACGATCAGGAGCTTCGGCTGGTCGAGCTCGGCCGCCTTGCGGAAATGGACGAGGCGGCAGAACGGGTGAACCGCGACCGCCTCCTCGCTGACCGCAACCTCGGCCTTGCCGACCCGCACCCGGTCGATGCCGAAGGGCGGGCGCTCGTGCCGGATGCGGGTGCCGGAAAACAGGCTCAAGGCGGCGCTGGCGCCGCGCAGCAGCGGCGAATCGCCGACCCCCGGCCAGGGCTGGTCGATTACCGCGCGGGCCGCTTCGGCGAACAGCCGCAGCGGCGCCAGGACATCGCATTGTGCTTGATAGGCCTCGTACAGCATCGGTCCTCTTCGGCGGCGACAGCCGCCTTACAACCCGGAACCCTGCTTCAGGGTAAATCCACTCGTGTTTACATATGGTAACGCCGCGGCAGCCGGCGATTGCGCCGACGCACGGCAGCCATCCATGGCGCGCGTGGATGCTCCCCCAAGCGATCCGGATGCGACCCTAAATCGTCGGGAAATTCAATCGGAAATCAAAACCCCTCCCCCGCGGCGCAGCGTTGCGCATAAGATATCGTCATTCCGGGGCGCGGCCGACGGACGCGAACCCGGAATCCATATTCCAGAGGCCGGTGTGCATGGATTCCAGGTTCGCCGCGGTGCGGCGCCCCGGAATGACCAATTCTTGTGCAAATCCCCGGTGGGGCCAGTGAAGGGAGAGAAAACGAAGAGGCGCTACTTCGGCGGGGCGGCGACACCGCCGCGCAACTCGTGGACGACGACCCCGAGGCGACGGGGTGGCGGCGCCAGCCACAGCGGCTGGGCGAGGCTTGTCGCGGCGTCGCTCTCGCCGGCCTGCCAGCGGCGCAGCACCGCCGCGGCCGAGAAGTCCCCGACCTTGGCGGCGAGGCCCTCGGCGCTGCCCTCGTGCACGAGGTGCAGGATCGTCATCGTCGCCTCGCTCGCCTCGGCGAGGCATTTCCTGATGTCGGCGTCGCGCCGCTGCGCCGCCGGCACGCGCTCGCCCAATAGCGCGACGATGCGGCGCAGATCGTGGTTGCGGCGCAACGCCGCGATCTCGCGCGCCGAGCGGCTGACCCCGCCCTGCCCGCCCGGCAGCGGGTCGTAGCCGTCGATCACGAAGCACAGCGTATCGGCCGGCCGCGCCTCGTCGAGCGCGGCGACCGACACGGCGCTGCCGCCGTAGCGCTGGCCGTCGATCTCGGTCGCCGGCAGCCCCGGCAGGGCGGTGCTCGCCAGCACGTGCTCGGGGGTCAGCACATGGCGGTCATTGTCGAAATAGGTCTCGGCGCCGGTCAGCTGGTTGACCGCGCCGAGCACGAGGCGCACCGCGCCCGAATTGATCCGGTCGAAATCGGTCGCCGCGAGCATCAGATCGCGCAGCACGCCCGGGCGCAGCGGCGTCTCTGCCGCGGCGTGGCCAGCGAGCCAGGCGCGCCAGCTTCCGGCGCGGCCGAGCGCGCGGCGCACGGACATGTGACGGCCCAGCTGCTGCCAGAACTGACGCAGGCGGAAAACGCGCTCGTGCGGCAGATTGCCGGCGACGATCGCGGCGTTGACCGCGCCGATCGCCGTGCCGGCGATCCAATTCGGCCTGACGCCGCTGCCTTCGAGCGTCGCGCAGGCACCGGCCTGGTAGGCGCCGAGCGCGCCACCGCCCGACAACACCAGCGCAATCCGGTCGAAACGGGCCAGGCTGTTGTCGGATCGCGCGCGCGCCAAGACTCCGCTCCCTGCGCTGCCCCCGCCTGTCCGGAACAGCGGCAAGCGGCGGCTGGTTCAAACCGAGCTGCGTGGCTGCTCGGGAGCGGGAAGATGCCCCCGGCGTCCGCTATCATAAGGGGTCGCGGCGGAGCGTCCAGTGGCGAAACGCACCCCCTCTCATTTCGGCTCGGCGGTTGACACCGGCGGCACAGATTTGAGGTAGACGGCGATCGCATGCCGGTCGGCGTCGCTGAGCTTGGCCGTGCTCCTGACGACCTCCTGCATCGCGCCGCCGACCTCGTCTCCGGTCGGCAGGCGGCCGTCCTTCAGCACGCCGACGATGTCGTCGAGGGTCCAGTCGCCGATGCCGGTCTTGTGATCGGGCGTGATGTTGGGGACCCGCTTGCCGTCCGGCCCCGACGGGTTGCCGACGAGAAAACGGCCCTCCTCCATCGCGCCGAGGAAATTGCGCGGCGTATGGCACTCGCCGCAATGCGCGAGCGCGCGCACCAGATAGGCGCCGCGATTGTACTCGGCGTCGCGGCCGGGGTTCGGGTGAAACGGGCCCGGCGTGAAGTAGAGCCATTTCCAGATCGTCTGCAATGGCCGCCAGGACAGCGGGAAGGCGATGTCGTGCGGCCGGTTGGCGTGGCGCACCGGCCCCAGCGAGAACAGGTAAGCCTTGATCGCTCGCACGTCGTCGTCGGCGATCAGCGTGAAGCTCGGATAGGGGAAGGCGGGGAAAAAGTTGGCGCCGTCGGGGCGCACGCCCCAGCGCAGCGCGCGCCGGAAATCGCCGTCGCTCCAGCTGCCGATGCCGGTCTCGCGGTCGGGCGTGATATTCGGGCTGTAGAACGTGCCGAACGGCGTCGGCAACGCCACCCCGCCGGCGAACGGCTTGCCTCCGTGCTTGTCGTCGGTATGGCAGGCGACGCAGTCGGCGGCATTGGCCAGATAGGCGCCGCGGGCGACAAGGCCGGGATCGGCGCCGCCGGCCGGCGCCGCCATCAGCAGGACCGCGCCGGCAGCAAGCGCTATTGCAGTTTTGCGCGGAAGGTATTGTGGCAGGCGTTGCAGGCGTCGAGTTCCTTGAACGCCGCTTCGACCTTCGGCTTGTCGCCGCTCCTGATCGCCGCGTCGACCGCATCGACCTGTTCCTCGACTTTCTTGGCGGCAGCGACGAATTTATCGTGTTCGCTGAAGACTTCCGGCTTTGGCCCGTATTTGCCGTCCGGATTGGCCCCCTCCGAGCCGGGCGGGAAATAGTTCGGCACGGTCGGCACCGATTTCTTCAGCGCCTCGGCGGCGGCGAGCGCGGCAGCCTGGTCGGCTTTGCCCTGAATATAGTTCCTGATGACGACCCATTCCCGGACGTGCTGCTTCATCAGATCCTCGCGCTCCTTCAGGAGCTGCGGATTGGCGGCGGCGAAGGCAGCCGTCAAACCGGCCGCCGCGATCGCGACGAATGCGCCCGCCCCTATCAATGCCTTCATTGCCGTCCCCTGCCGGTTTCTCCCTGACGGCAGGGTAGCCGGCGAGCCGGCGGTCGCAACTCACAATCTCGTCAGATCGAGGGCCGTCAGATCGATGGGCGCCGGTCAGAAGTCGGCCGCCGCGAACTCGTCGAGCACGCGCTGCTCGGCGCGCGCGCGGATGCCGACGAGATCGCGCACGCAGACAGCATGCTCCGGAGTGTCGGCGGGCATGCCCCATTTCTCGCAGAACCGGTGGTTTTCAGCGGCGATTTCGCGCTCGAGCATGGCCTGGTTTTGCCGTTGGGCCATTTGTGCGATCGGGATGCCGAGCGCCATCAGCAGCACCAGCAATGGCGCCAGCGCCCACAAGGCACGGCTTACTACGCCGTAAACCGGCCCGTCCTGCAGCAGCCGTTCACGCTCGGAGCGCATGCAGCCCCCTGAATGCCGCAGCCGGTTGCCGGAAAACATTAAGATTGTTGGCGGCCGCCGGTTTCAAGCTTACGTCGCGTCGGCGGCGCCGTAAAGCGGCGGTCGCTGCCGGCTCAGGTAATCGCGATTTCGATATGCTGCTTGAACCCGGGCCGCTCGCGCATGCGCTCGTACCAGGCGCGCAGGTTCGGTAGATCCGGCCGCTCGATCGGAAACGTGAACCAACGGTAGATCTGGGTGCCGAGCACGATTTCGGCGAGGCTCAGCGCGTCGCCGGCGAGATAGGGCCGGTCCTTGACCGCGTCCTCGACGATGGTCCAGGCGGCGAGCGCCCGGCGCCGCGCGGCCTCGGCCGCCGCCGCGTTGCGCTCCTCGGGGCGGGCGCGCACCAGCTGCATCAGCAACACGCCCATCGGCGGGCCGGCCACGGCGAGCTGCCAGTCCATCCAGCGCTCGACATGGGTGCGGGCGCCTGGGTCCTTGGGATAAAGGCGCTCGCCGCCGCGCGTCGCGCACAGATAGCGGCAGATCGTGTTCGATTCCCACATCACCAGATCGCCGTCGATGACGGTCGGCACGAGGCCGTTTGGATTGAGCCTCAGGTATTCGGGATCGCGGTTGCCGCCGAACGGGCCGCCCCAGTCGGTGCGGTCGTATTCGATGGCGAGTTCGGCGCAGCACCACAGCACCTTTTGCACGTTGGACGAGGTCGTGCGTCCCCAGATTTTCAGCATGGCAGGCCTCCCTCCTTTCGGCCGGGTCGGGCAATGGAGCCTCAGATTGGCACGGCGCGCAACCGCGGCGGGCCGTTCTTGTGTATGCTGCGCCGCATCGCCCAAACCGTGCCGCGGAACCTCGCATGCGCCGCTTAGCCCTCGCCCTCCTGTTCGCCGCGTACGCTCCGGCGGCGCTCGCCACCTCGCAGGGCTACATGGTGATGCGCAACTGGCAGGTCATGGACAAATGCGCCAAGGAGGCGCAGACCGCCTTTCCCGATTTCACCGCCGACGCCAATGCCAAGCGGGACGCCCGGTTGCAGCAATGTCTCGAGGGCAAAAACCTGCCGCCGCGCGCGCCCGTCGCCGCGCCGCAGCGCTGAGGTCCACGCAATTCGCCGGCTTGCCGAGCCGCGCTGGGCGGGCTAGCGTCAACGGGTCACCCACGCGGAGGAACCCCCCATGATCGTCGAATTTCGCACCTACCGCCTGAAGCCCGGCTCGGTTCCCGAAGCCGAGAAGCGCTTTGGCGAGGGCCTTGTGAACCGCACCAAGGTGTCGCCGCTCGGCGCCTTCTGGCACACTGAAGTCGGCCCCCTCAACCGCATTATCCATGCCTGGCCGTACGAGGATTTCGGACACCGCACGCAGGTCCGCGCGCAGAAGATCGAGGGCTGGCCGCCCAAGATCCAGGAATTCATCGAGGAGATGAAGAGCGAGATCTTCATTCCAGCGCCGTTCTCGCCCAAGCTCGAGCCGCGGCAATTGGGCGGGCTCTACGAAATCCGCATCTACACGCTGGCGCCGGGTGCGATTCCCGGCCAGATCGACCGCTGGAGCACGGCGATCGACGCGCGCACCAAGCTGTCGCCGCTTGCTTTCGCCGGCCATTCGGAACTCGGCGGCCTCAATCGCTGGTGCCACATCTGGGCCTACAAGGACGCCAACCACCGCGCCGAAACCCGCGCCAAGGCGGTCAGGGAAGGCATCTGGCCGCCGAAGGGCGGACAGCCCGGCCAGACCCTGGTGCAGGAGAACATGCTGGTCGTCCCGGCCGCGTTCTCGCCGCTCCGGTAATATGGAAACTCCCTCTCCGCCCTCGGGGGCGGAGAGGGTCGGGGTGAGGTGGGGGATTCCAGAGCGCTCGCCGAGACCCACCTCACCCTCCCAGCGCTGCGCGCTGGGCCCCTCCCTCTCCCCCCTGAAGGGCGGAGAGGGCAGTTATAGCGCCCGTTTACACCTCCCCGCCGATCGCCCGATACCTGAGCAGGTGATCGGCCAGCACGCAGGCCATCATTGCTTCGCCGACCGGCACGGCGCGGATGCCGACGCACGGATCGTGGCGACCGCGCGTCTCGATCTCGACCTCGTTGCCCTCGCTGTCCACGGTGCGCATCGGGTGCAGGATCGAGCTGGTCGGCTTGACCGCAAAGCGCGCGACAATGTCCTGCCCGGTCGAGATGCCGCCCAAGATGCCGCCGGCGTTGTTCGACAGAAAGCGGACCTTGCCGTCCTGCATGCGCATCTCGTCGCCGTTCTCCTCGCCGGACAGCACGACCGCCCCGAACCCGGCGCCGATCTCGACGCCCTTGACCGCGTTGATCGTCATCAGCGCGCGCGCCAGGTCGCCGTCCAATTTGTCGTAGACCGGCTCGCCGAGCCCGGCCGGCACGCCCTCGGCGACGATCTCGATGACGGCGCCGGCCGACGAGCCGGATTTGCGGATGCCGTCGAGATATTCGGCCCAGCGCGCCGCCGTCGTGCGGTCGGGACACCAGAACGGGTTTTTTTCGATTTCCGACCAATCCCAGGCGGCTCGGTCGATCACGTGGGGCCCGATCTGCACAAGCACACCA
>DATEKP010000170.1:0-5518 GCA_035277405.1 Allostellaceae bacterium
CGCGCTTCGGGATCAGGATCACATGCACCGGCGCCTGCGGGTGGATGTCGCGGAACGCCAGCACGTGCTCGTCCTCGTAGACCTTGGCGCAAGGCAGTTCGCCGCGCAGAATGCGGGCGAAGACGTTGTCGCGGTCATAAGGCATCGCGGCGCCCGCCGCCCAGCGCGGCGCTGATCGCCGGCACGCGGAAGCCGCCGTAGTCGCCGCGCGCCTCGTTCGAGTCGTGGCTGAACGACAACCCGGCCGATTGCGGTCCCTGCCGGATGTCCCAGCCCCCGAACTGGTCGTGTCCAGCCCAGGCGGTCGAGTTCGACAGCCAGGTCAATTGCGCGAGGCGCGCCCGTTTCAGGTAGTCGCACACCGCGCCCGAGCCGTAGACGCCGACCCGGTATTCCGGGGCATGGCCGCCGGCCGCGACCTGGAGCCCGGCCAGGATGCCGCGGAAATAGCGGTCGATCGGGCCGAGGATATCCGGCTGGTAGGCATTGAAATCGACCGCAAAATAGATCGCGCTGCCGGCCGGCTGGCCCACCGCCTTGGCCTGGCGGTACGCCGCCGCCGCGTCGGCATAGCCCGAGGCGTAGGAGAAATAGGCCGGGTTGCCGGAATGCGACTCCCACACCGCCACGACCTCTTTGCCGGCCGCCGACAGCATGCGCGCCTCCGCCGGCGACAATGTCGGCCAGCGCGAGGCCGGGTCGCGGTAATAACGCGCCACGAAATCGACGCGGCTGCCCGTCAGCTCCATCGACACGTCGCGCGCATCGGTCGCCATGTCGATGCCGTGCGCCAGACCCGGCGCCGCCGGCGCCGCGACAACCGGCGGCGGCGCGGCGTGATGGCATCCGGCCAGCGCAAGCACCGCGAGCAATGCTCCAAGCTTCTTCATCGTCCCCCGCTCCCCCGGCCGCGTTGCGATCGCGGCATGTCCCTCCGGTTTAAGCGGAGCGGGGCGGTCGCGGCAAGCCGGCGGAAGGGCGCTTAACCATGAATTCCCGGGGCATCTCAGCGCGGCGGATCGGCGGCGGCGATCCCTGCCCGCACGTCGCGCCGCAATTCGTCGATCAAGACCAGCCGCCCGGCGCGCTCGACATGCCAGAAGGCCCAGCCGTTGCACGAGGGTGCGCCCTGCACCTGGGCGGCGACGAAATGGATCGAGCCGCGGTGCTCGGCCGAGATCAGGCTGCCGTCGGCGCGCACCCGCGCCGCATAGCGCCGCCGCGCATCGACCAGCACCTCGCCGGGCCGCAAAAGGCCCCGCTCGACCAGAATGCCGAACGGCACGCGCGGCGCCTCGCGGCGCGATTCGAGCGCGATGGCGTCGGGCGCGGCCGCTTTCACCTGCGCGATGCGGCGGCGGGCCAGCGCGGCATAAGCCGGGTCGCGCTCGATGCCGACGAAATGCCGCCCGAGGCGTTTGGCGACGGCGCCTGTCGTGCCGGTGCCGAAAAACGGGTCGAGCACGATGTCGCCCGGCTTGGTCGAAGCCAACAGCACGCGATGCAGCAACGCCTCCGGCTTCTGCGTCGGATGCGCCTTCCTGCCGCCCGCGTCGCGCAGCCGCTCGGGGCCGACGCAGAGCGGGATCAGCCAGTCGCTGCGCATCTGCAGATCGTCGTTGAGCGCCTTCATCGCCTCGTAGTTGAAGGTGTAGCGCGCCTCGCGCGAATGGGCGCACCACAAAAGCGTCTCATGCGCGTTGGTGAAGCGGCGGCCGCGGAAGTTCGGCATCGGGTTCGATTTGCGCCAGATCACGTCGTTGAGGATCCAGAAGCCGAGATCCTGCACCGCCGCGCCGATGCGGAAGATGTTGTGATAAGTGCCGATGACCCACAGCGCTCCGGTGGGTTTCAGAAGGCGGCGGCAGGCGGCGAGCCAATCGCGCGTGAAGCGGTCATAGGCGGCGAAATCGGCGAACTTGTCCCAATCGTCCTCGACCCCGTCCACCCGGCTGTTGTCGGGCCGGTGCAGTTCGCCCGCGAGCTGCAGATTGTAGGGCGGGTCGGCGAAGACGAGATCGACCGAGGCGGCCGACAAGCGTGCCAGCGCCGCCAGGCAATCGTCCTCGATCACGTTGTCTTGTGGCGCCGCCTCCCCCATGCCGGCGGACTGTGAGCGCGCCGCCGGCCAGCGTCAATCGCCCGCCATCCGCGCTATTCGCCGGCCGCCGCGAGTGCGCCCGCATCCAAGAGCGAGAACAAGTCCCCCTCCCCCGCAATCGCAAGGCGAACCGGTGCGAACGAGCGGCGGTGGTGCGGCGTCACGCCAAGCCGGCTTATGCCGGCGAAATGCTCGGCGGTCGAGTAGCCGACATTGGTCTCCCAGCCATAGCCGGGATAGCGCCGCGCCAGCGCGCGCATGATTCGGTCGCGGGTCACCTTGGCGACGACCGAGGCGGCGGCGATCGAGAAGCTCAGCGCGTCGCCCTTGACGATCGTGCGCACGGCGCACGGCAAGTGCGGCGCGATGTTGCCATCGACCAGCGCGATGTCCGGCGCGGCGCCGGTCGGCGCCGCCAATGCCGCGACTGCCCGGCGCATCGCCAACAGGCTCGCGCGCAGGATGTTGATGCGGTCGATCTCGACGGCGCTTGCCGCGCCGACGCCGATGCCGACGGCGCCATTGCCGGCGCCGGCGAACAGCGCGCGGCAGCACATTTCGCGCACCTCGCGCGGCAGGGCTTTCGAATCGTCGAGCACGCGGCGCAACTCGCCGCGAAAACGGCGGCGGTCGATGATGACGGCGGCGGCGACGACCGGGCCGGCGAGCGGTCCGCGGCCAGCCTCGTCGACGCCGCAGACGCGGCCGGCACAGCCCCGCTCGATCGCAAAATCGGGCATCCTTCGGCTCCCCCGCGGCCCGGCCCGCTTGTGCCATCGGCGGCCGGCGCAGGCAAGCGGTTCGCGCAACGCCCCCACGGATGGATCAAAACACGAACATTGGCGGTTGACTCTTTACAAGTTTCTTGGTTTGTTCCTACCGTGAAACAGACCGGGAGGGACCTGCAATGCGCTGGATGCTGCCGTTTGCCACCGCCGCGATTGCCGTAACGCTGTGGCTGCCGGGCCAGGCGGCGCAGCCCACCGCTGGCGGCGACGGCAAGATCACGTTCGAGCAGTACCGCGACTGGCGCAACGATTTCGTCGAGCGCCGGCGCAGCGAACTCGCGGTGCAATTGACGGCCGGCGATCTCGCCGCCGCGCGCAAGGCGCGGCTGGAGCAGGTCAAGGCCTATTACGACTGGCTCGCGGGCCTGTCCGACGCCGACCGCGACCGTCATTACCGCGAGCGTTTCGACCGCATCGACACCGACCACGACGGCACGATGGACCAGGGGGAACGCGCCGCCTGGCGGAAGGCGCGCAGTGCCTTCTACCGCACCCCGCGCGCTGCGGCGCAGCCGGCCGCCAGCGCCGCCCAGCCGTAGTTGAGACAAGGTTGCGCCGAGAAACCCGCCGGACATCGGAGGAACCGGCCGCGCGGATGCCCTGTTGGATTGGACGACAATCCTGCGGCTCCACGGAGACAACCGATGTCCTTCAAAACGATGACGGCGGCGGCATTGGCGCTGAGCCTGGCCGGCACGCTGTCGGCGCACGCGCAAAACGGCAACGCCAACGCCAGCGCGAATTCCGGACCGGCCGTGACGCGGTCATCCGGCGCGCCGGCGACCGAGTTGCAGCCCGGCGAGTTCCGCGCCAGCCAGATGATCGGCAGCAAGGTTTACACGACCCAGATCAACAACAAGAATGGCAACAAGGATAACAATAATAATAAAAGCATTGCTTCCGTCAAAGATATCGTTGTCGACCAAAACGGGCACGCGGCGTTTGCGGTGCTCGACCCCGGCAACGACAAGTTCGTCGCGGTGCCGATGAATGAGCTGCACGTACAGCTCAACAACAACAAGCTGCGCGTTTCGACCAACATGACCGAAGGACAGCTGAAGTCGGCAAAGGCCTTCGATCTCAAGGCCAGGGCGGTCAGCACCGGCTCGTCCGCGCCGCCGAAGAACGAAAAGAAATAACCGTCTGAGGCCGGCGGCTGGACGCTGCTCAGCCGCCGAGCAGGCCGTCAGCGGATCATCACATAGCCTCAAGCCCGAGGAAGCGGATCATCGGCTCGAAATCGCGGTCGTCATGCAGCAGCGTGTGCCGCCGCTCGATGCAGAACGTGCCGATGATCAGGTCAATAGTCTTGCGGATCGTTATACCTCGGACGCGCAGCGACCGGTAATTGGCAGCGGCTGTGACGGCGAGGTCCGGATCGAGCAGCGCGACGGTTTGGAAGCGCCGCAGCGCCCGCTCAACCAGCCGCGCCTCGCGCTCGGACCGCAACCCCTGCAAGACCTCGCACAAGATCAGATCGCCGACCAGCAGCGGTTGCTGCGGTATCAGTTCCCGGAGCCGGAGCACCGGGCGCGTCACGGCATCGTTCAGGTGATCGATCCACACCGAGCTGTCGACGAGGATCAACGCGTGCGCCCCAATCGGCTTTGCTCGAGGTTGCCTTCCCAGCGAACCTTGCCGGCCAGACGCAGGATCTCCTCCTGCTCACGGACACGGACGAGCGTCTGCAGTCCCGCCTCGACAACCGCTCGCTTTGTCTTCAGGCCCGAGAGGCGCAGCGCCTTCTCCATCAGCTGGTCATCGATCTCGATGTTCGTCCGCATGTGGTGGACCTCCGGTCGAATGTGTATTGATCTTTGATGTTATACACACACAGCCGGTGCTCGCAGCGAAAACTCGTCAGCCGCCGAGGGAGACGCCGACGAGGCGGCCGATGCCGAAGGTGATGCCGGCGGCGGCGTAGCCGATCAGCAGCTGGCGCAGCCCGGAGAACACCAGGCCGCGGCCGGTGAACAACGATGTGCCGGCGCCGATCAGCAACAGCGCGAGGCCGCTCGCCGCAATGCTGGCGGCGAGCGCGGCCCAGCCGTCGAGCCGGAAGAACGGCGCCACCGGGAAGATCGCGCCGGCCGCGAACAGCCCGAACGAGGCGCCGGCCGCGGCCCACGCCGAGCCGCCCAATGCCTCGGGATCGATGCCGAGCTCCTCGCGCACCAGCGTATCGAGCGCGGTGTTCTTGTCGGCCATCAGGCGATCGGCGAGAGCTCGGGCCGCCCCTTCGTCGAGGCCCTTGGCCTGGTAGATCAACACCATCTCCTCTTTTTCTTCTTCCGGGATGCGCTGCAACTCGTCGGCTTCGACCGCGATCTGCTGCTGCGAGAGTTCGCGCGAGCTGGTCACCGACAGCCATTCGCCCATCGCCATCGAGCAGGCGCCGGCGACGAGGCCGGCCAGCCCGGTCAATAGGATCGTGCCGCCGGCGGCTTCCGCGCCGGCCACCCCCATGACCAGACTGAGATTGGAGACGAGCCCGTCATTGGCGCCGAGCACGGCGGCGCGCAATGCGTTGCCGCCGCCCCGGTGCCGGCCTTCGAGCCGCGCCAGCGCACTGCCCGAGGCGCCGCCCGGCATCGCCGAGGCCATCGCCTCGACGACCCGATTATGCGAC
>DATEKP010000171.1:0-3310 GCA_035277405.1 Allostellaceae bacterium
AGGATGCGCTGGCCGAGCGCGATGACCTCGATATCGGCCTGCGGCTGGGCGACCCCGAGCAGCTCGACCCCGATCTGATGAAACTGCCGGAAGCGCCCCTTCTGCGGCCGCTCGTAGCGGAACATCGGCCCCGAATAAAAGAATTTGAGCGGCGTCTGCTGGGTCAGCCCGTTCGACAATACCGCGCGCACGACGCCGGCGGTGTTTTCCGGGCGCAGCGTCACCTCCTCGCCGCCGCGGTCGGTAAAGGTGTACATCTCCTTGGCGACGATGTCGGTGTGCTCGCCGATCGGGCGGGCGAACACCTCGGTGAATTCGAAGATCGGCGTCGCGATCTCGGCGCAGCCGTAGAGCGCGGCCAGCGCGCGCGCCGTCTCGCTGACCCGGCGGTGGCGCCGCGCGGTATCGGGCAACAAATCCTGCGTGCCGCGCGCCGGCTGCAAGGCTGGCATGGGTCGGATCTCTCCCGGATGACGTGCGGCGCAGATGGCGCGGTGCCGCGCGCAAGCTGTCAACATGGGGTTTTGCCGCAACGCCCTCAAGCGCCGCGCGTCACCCCGATCTCGCGGGCCGCGCGGTGGCGGCGCAGGCTGCCGCAAAGACCGAGCGCGAGGCCGGCGAGGATCGCCGCCAGTCCGGCTATCGAGGCCAGATCGGCGGCGCGCTGCCACCACGGAACCCGGTACAGGAACGGCCGGTAGGCGGCGAACGCCGCTTCGGCGGCGCGCTGCTCCGGCGTGAACGTATCGCCGGGGGTACAATCGTTTGCCGTGCCGTAGATGTAGCACGCCGGGTTGCGCAGGCGGTGCGCGGGCTGCGACAGCTTCCCGACGCGGAGACCCCACGGAAAGCTCTGCAATTTGTAGCCGAACAGCGGCTCGTAGCACGGGAACGACGACTGGCCGGCAGCAAGGCCGTCATTGTCCGGGAAATGTCCGCGCGCCGCGATCGCGGTCACCGGCGGGGGTGCGCCCGTCACGCGCAAAGCGCGGTCGGCGGCAAGGATCGCGGCCGGATCGTAGGGCTGATGGCGGTAATGACCGATGTCGGCAATGAGCGTCTGCGCGACGGTCGCGGCGATGCCGACCAGCGCCGCGGCGCCGCGCGCCCGCGCGCCGGCGAGGATGAAATCGAGCAGCAACGCGGCGGCGATCGTCAACGGCAATTGCCAGATCACAAACCACCGCACCAGCATGCCGTTTTCGCCGATATAGGGCAGCTTTTGCAGCCAGGCCGCGAAGTCTGGCCCGCCGATGTTGAGCCACAGCGGCACCGCCAGCACCGCCGCGAGCACCCCGGCGACAAGCGCTCGCCGCGGCCCAACGCGTCGCCACGCCACGCCGCCGCGGGCGATCGCGACGCAGGCACCGGCGACAATCAGCAGCAACGGCGCGAGGCCGAGGCCGAATTCGAATTCGTGGCGCTCCGGGAAATCCGGCAGCGTCGACGGCACGAAGAACGCCCGAAACAGCGCGGACAGTGCGGTCGCCGGATCGGGGAACAGATAGAGGCCGCCGTCGCGCGCGAAATTGCCGACGTAAACCGCGGCCGGAACCAGCTTGGCCGCGCCGGCGATCGCCGCGAGGAGGCCGGCGGCGAGGCCGAACGGCCAGAACGACCAGATCGGCCGGTGCACCAGCGCGTGCAACAGCCACACCGCGAGGGCGGCCAGCGCCAGCGGCACGACCATGTTGGGGGCGCCGGCATAGACGATGTAGGCGAGCATCGCCCCGCTCCCGGCGATCGCCAGCGCAGCGCGCCATGCACGGTCCGGGCGCCCGGCGAGCGGGGCCAACAGCGCCCAGCACAGCAGCGGCAGCAACCCCAGCGTATGATAGGTCGCGTGACCGATTGCCATGCGATACAGCAGAAACCCGTTGAACAGGAACATCGCCGCGCCGAGCGAGGCCGCCGCCACCGAGGCCTCGAAGCGCCGGCGCAGCAGCAAGAACGTTCCGACGCCGCCGAGCCACGCCGATAGGACGGCGGTCAGATAGAAGCTCGTCTCGGGATCGACGAATTGGGCGAGCGCCTGCGGCAGCGAATAGAAGATCGATTGCGGGTTGGCGAGCAACGGCAGACCGCCGCAAAAGGCCGGTGAAAACACCGGCGGCGGCCACAGCCCGTTGACCGCGATCCAATACCGCCCAGCCAGCAGCAGCGGCAGAAAATAGGAATAATCCTCGCCAAGCCGCCCGGACGGGTTCGGAAAGAATCCCGCGGCAAACCCGGCGTAAATGGCGCCGGAGAGCAGCAGCGCGAGCCAGCATGAGCTGCGCCAGGCCAAACTCTCG
This sequence comes from Allostellaceae bacterium, assembly GCA_035277405.1. GTDB lineage: Bacteria > Pseudomonadota > Alphaproteobacteria > ATCC43930 > CGMCC-115725 > DATARH01. The sequence goes on from DATEKP010000171.1 coordinate 2,295, forward strand.
CGTGCGCCATGGAAGGACATCTAGTGGATGGACGCCAACACCTGGTCCCCCCTGTCGTCATGCCCGCGGAAGCGGGCATCCAGGGCGACAAGCGTTAAGCCAGCTGCTCCTGGACCCCCTTCGCGGGGGTGACGAAAGAACGAGAACCCATCCGTTTGAGCCATACCACTAGTGTCCCGATTCCGAAATTCGCAACATCCCTTTTCTCGCCGGTATGACGAGGTGGGTGGTAAAGCGAGTTTATGCTGCGAACTTCCGGTCCAGGACGCTAGTGCGATGTCCGAACCGGTGCGATCACATTCCGTCACCCCCGCGAAAGCGGGGGTCCAGGGGCAACAACTCGTCGCTTGCCCTGGATGCCCGCTTTCGCGGGAATGACGATTCCATTTGTTCCGACAAAGCTCTAGCCGGACAGAAGGAGAGCAAGCACGGACGACGAACCCGCAACTTCGATCAATGTGAGACTCACGTCTTCGGCAACAGACGCGTGATGTGGCCCATTTTGCGGCCGGGCCGCACCCTGCTCTTGCCATAGAGGTGCAGCCGGGCGTTGGGTTCGGCGAGCGCGGCCGGCCAGGTCTCGACATCGGGGCCGATCAGGTTGGTCATCACCGCGTCGGAGTGGCGCTCGGTCGAACCGAGCGGCAGGCCGCAGATTGCGCGCACCAGCTGCTCGAACTGGCTCGTCATGCAGGCGTCGATCGTCCAGTGGCCGGAATTGTGCGGCCGCGGCGCCAACTCGTTGACGAGGATCGCGTCCGCCCGCGTCACGAACATCTCGACCGCCAGCACGCCGACGAGGTCGAGCCGTTCGGCGATATGGCGTGCGACGGTGGCCGCCTCGGCGGCCAGCTCCGGGCCGATCCGCGCGGGCGCCACCGTCGTGTGCAGGATGTGCTGGACGTGGCGGTTCTCGACCGCCGGGTAGGCTTCCATCGCGCCGTCGCCGGCGCGCGCAATGATGACCGATATCTCGCAGCGGAAATCGACAAAGCTCTCGAGAATGCCGAGCTCGG
>DATEKP010000172.1:0-6646 GCA_035277405.1 Allostellaceae bacterium
CCCAAGGTCGTGACCAATGCCTTGTTGGTGTTTTGCCGCTCCATTTCGGGCAGCAGCGTCTTGGCGCGCGCGTTATCGGGCTCGCGGTCGAGCGTGAAGCGCAGATTGTTGCAGATGTAGTCGTGGCCCGGATAGACCAGCGTGTCGTCGCGCAGTTTGGCGAGCTGGCTTGAGAAGGTGTTGTAGAGCTCGTTCGGATGGCCGCCGTTGTGGCAATTGCCGGCGCCGGCGTTGAACAGCGTGTCGCCGCAGAACAAGGCCTGCTGGTCGGTGTGCGACAGGACGCAGATATGCGACATCGTGTGGCCCGGTGTGTCGAGGCATTCGAGCTCGACCGTGCGCCCCACCTTGATCACATCGCCGGCCTTCAGACCGCGGTCGATGCCGGCGATCTGGTCCCTGGCATTGGCGTGCGCCAACAGCTTGGCGCCGGTCGCGGCGATGACCTGGTCGTTGCCGCCGGTATGGTCGCGGTGGTGATGGGTGTTCAGCACCTGAGTGATCTGCCAGCCCTTGGCCTTGGCCGCGGCGAGGCATTTCTGGTGGTCGAGCGGATCGACGGCGAGCGCCTCGCCGGTCTCGCCGCACGCGATCAAGTAATTGAAATTGCGCCCGGAATTGGCCGTCCAGATCTGTTCGACGAGCATTGCACGCCCCCGCGAAATTCAGCCGGCGGCACTATAGACCTCCTCTCCCCCATCGGGGGAGAGGGTTGGGGTGAGGGGCAAACCGCTGTGCCGGCGCCTAGGCCCTCACCCGGCTCGGCGCTGCCGCGCCGATCCACCCTCTCCCGCAGTGCGGGAGAGGGATCACGCGTACCGGAAGAAACGGACGGCATTGTCCCATAGTAGCTTCCGCTGCCGCTCGGCGCCGAGGGTCCGCCACGCCAGGATGTTGTCGATCGATTGGGGGAACTGGCATTCCGAATGCGGGTAGTCGGAGGCGTACATCAAGACGTCGTCGCCGAGAAAGCCAGTGACCATGGCGAACATGTCCTCGCCCTCCTGCCGCTCGATCGAGCAGAAGAAGCGGCCGCTTTTCAGATATCCGCTTGGGCGCATCTTCAATTCGGCGGTCGAGCCGACATAGGCGTATTGCTCGTCCATGCGGCGGCCCCAGAACGGCAGCCAGCCGAAACCGCATTCCAATGTGCCGAACCTGAGGCTCGGATAACGGTCGAGGATCCCGCCGCCGATAAAGGCCGCGACAAAGCGCATCGCGCCCCACGGGTGCGACGCGAGGCGCCCGAGAAAGATGTTGTCCCACAAATCGTTGTGGCCCGGGTAGTAGGGCGGGTTCCAGGTTGAGCTGTGGTGCACGATCGGCAGGTCGAACTCGGCGGCGGCGCGCCAGATCGGGTCGAGCGAAGGATGGTCGGCCGGCACGCGGTCGATCTGCGGCTTGACCGCGACGGCCCAGCCCGCCTTGCCCCATTCCCGTATTTCCGCGACGGCGGCATCGACATCGCGCGTCGAGGCGACAATCGGCCCTTTGAGCCGCTCGGGAAAGCGGCCGCAGAATTCGGCCATGTAGCGATGGAAGGCGCGGATCATGCCGGTTTCGAGCGACGGGTCGTCGATCCCGATGAGCCCGGTCCAGCCGCCCGGCACCAGGAAATGCACGTCGGCCCCCTCGTCGTCCATGTCCTGGACGCGGTTGGCGGCCTCGTCGTCCTGCACACCGGGGCGCGGCAGCCGGCTGCCGCGCCACTTGCTGTCGCGCCCGGTATGGCCCTGGCGCGGTCCCGCCTCGCCGAGCACGCGCCGGTAATATTGCTGCGCGACGCGGTAGCCGTGCATGCCGCCGCCCGAATGCTCGGCAGAGGCGCGGATCGGCACCCGATAGGCCGCCAGTTCGGGCAGGCGCGCGCGGAAACCGGGATCGACGTAACGCTCGATGACCTCTGCCGCCGGCAGGACGTGGGTGTCGGAATCGAAGACCCGGAAGCCGTGTTTCATCGGATGGCGCCTAGGCTTCGCGCGAGCCGGAGGCGAGGACGCGCGCCGGGCCCTCGACCTCGCGTTCGAGCACGGAGGCGGTCCAGTCGCGCGGCGAGCCTTTTTTGGTCTCGGCCGCCGCCAGTTCGCGGGCCTGTTTGGAGGTTTCGGCGATCAGCGTGACAAAGAAGAAATCCTCGCCGCCGCCGACCATCGTGCAGCTGAATTTGTTCATCGCAGCATTGCCTTCGGCTGAGTCATGATCGAGCGTTCGTCCAATCACGCCGTCCAATCACACCCTTGGGGCTTGTCGAAGCGGCCCGGCGACCCCGATAACACGCCGGCGCGCCGCGCAGCAACACGAGGTTTCCATGGATGACGGGCTCGGCCTGCCGCGGGGCGCCTTCGCCAAGATCGACGGCGAGGACGACGCGCTGTTCTACGGAGAGCCGCGGCTCGTCTATCACATCGACGATCACGCCGTAGCGGCGCTGACCGAATTCTACCGCACCGCGTTGCCGGCCGGCGGCGTGCTGCTCGACTTGATGAGCAGCTGGGTCAGCCACTTGCCGGCCGAGACCAGTTATGCCGAGGTGATCGGCCACGGCATGAACGAACAGGAGCTCGCCGCCAACCCACGGCTCGCCCGGCATTTCGTGCAGGACCTCAACCGCGACCCGGCGCTGCCGCTCGCCGACGCCAGCGTGGATGCCGCGATGCTGTGCGTCTCGGTGCAATATCTCGAACGCCCGGTCGCGGTATTGCGCGAGGTGGCGCGCGTCTTGCGGCCGGGCGGGGCTGTGGTCATCAGCTTCTCGAACCGCTGCTTCTGGACCAAGGCGGTGGCGATCTGGCGGGCGCTCGACGACGCTGGCCACGCCCGCCTCGTCGAGCGCTACCTGCGACAGGCCGGGTTCGAGCGCGTCGAGGTGCACAGCCTCGCCGAATATATCGAAGACGCGCAGGACCCGCTCTTCGCGGTGGTCGGCCATAGACCCTAGTGTCCTAAATGGGAAATTCGGTTGATCAAAGTCGCGTATCATCCTGATCGCGTCATACCGGCGAAGGCCGGTATCCACGGCGGAAGTGGGCCCCGGCCTTCGCCGGGGTGACGAGAAAAGAGATGCCGCGAATTTCGGAATCGGGACACGAGCGGCGGGATTTGGGTACGCTCGCGCCGAGTAGCGAACGAGGAGAAGAGCCATGCAGTTGGGCGCGTTGTTGCCGTTGGGCGATATCGGCGGCGAGCCGGCGGTGGTGCGCGAATACGCGCAGACCGCCGAAGGCATCGGCTACGATTTCCTCGAAGCGCCCGACCACGTACTCGGGGCGCGCGAGGGCGAGCGCACCGGCGCCGGCCTCTACCACGACCCGTTCGTCTTGTTCGGCTATCTCGCCGGCTGCACGGCCAAGCTCGGCTTTTCGACCGGCGTGCTGATCCTGCCGCAGCGCCAGACCGCGCTGGTCGCCAAGCAGGCGGCCTGCCTCGACGCACTGTGCGGCGGCCGGTTCCGGCTCGGCATCGGGGTCGGTTGGAACGAGGTCGAGTTCACCGGCCTCAACGAGAATTTCCACAATCGCGGCCGACGCTCGGAAGAGCAGGTCGAGGTCATGCAGAAGCTGTGGGCCGCGCCGCACGTTACGTTCAAAGGCCGCTGGCATACGATCGACGATGCCGGCATCAACCCGCGCCCGGCCTCCGGCCGCGTGCCGGTATGGTTTGGCGGGCATCACGAGCGCACGCTCGAACGCATCGCCAAATTCGGCGACGGCTGGATGCCGAACGCCTACCCGCCCGGCCGGGAGGCGACCGATATCCTCGGCAAATTGCGCGCGTTGACCGAAAAGGCCGGGCGCGACCCGGCGCGGGTCGGCATCGAGGTGTGGGTGTCGATGGGGTCGGGCAGCGAGAAGGACTGGGCCGAGGAGGCGTGCTTCTGGAAAGGGGCGGGTGCCTCGCATCTGTGCCTGACGACGACGTTCGACCGGCGCCACCACCGCCGCATCCCCGGCCATGCGATGGCCGACCACCTGGCGGCGCTGCGGCGCTACCACGCCGCCGTGCGCGACGCGCTGTGACAAGCCTCAACGTTTACGCGCTGACCTGCGGTTGGCTCGAAGGCGATTTCGGCCATCTGATGGAGGGCGGCGAGGGCCGCGTCCGGCTGCCGATCCCGGCCTATCTGATCGAACATCCGCAGGGCACGGCGCTGTTCGACACCGGCATGCACCCCGACTGCCAGCACGACCCGGCGGCGCGGGTCGGGGCGCGCATCGCCGGCCTCTTCGCGTTCGATTACCATCCGGGCGAAGAGATCGCGACCCGCCTCGCCGCGCTCGGCCGCGACCCTGCCAAGATCGACCTGATCGTCAATTCGCATTTCCACTTCGATCATTGCGGCGGCAACGCCCAGATCCCGAACGCGACGCTGGTCGTGCAGCGCCGCGAATGGGACGCCGGCATGGACCCCGACAGCGCGGCCAAGCGCGGCTTCAACCCGCGCGATTTCGATCTTGGCCACAAATTGCGCCTGATCGACGGCGAGCACGATCTGTTCGACGACGGCTCGGTCGTCTGCCTGCCGACCCCCGGCCACACGCCGGGCCACCAGTCGCTCAAGCTGCGGCTCCCGTCGGGCGAGATCGTGCTGGCGGCGGACAGCTGTTATTTCTGCCGCACGTTGCGCGAGCGGCGACTGCCGCGCTTCGTCTTCGACCGCGAGCAGATGCTTGCCTCGCTCGACCGTCTCGCGGCGCTGGAACGGGTGGGCGCGCGCATCTTCTTCGGCCACGATCCGGAATTCTGGCGCGGCGTCCCACAGGCACCCGCGGCAATCGTCTGAGCGGCGCCACCTCGCCAAATCGACACGGCATTCCGAATCGTCGTTTGTTCGCGACCGGAGTAAATGCCGGCTCGTTCGCTCGGCCCTTTCAGTAACTCCAAGCGATTGCTGCGATTTATACTGAACCTGGCGCATGCGTATGCGGAAAAACTCGCGCCGGCATAAAGTTGCCGATGAAGCGGCAACTTTCGGGGCACCAAGTGGCTTCGCAGCTGGTCGTCCTCGTCGACGACAGCCTGACCAATCTGAAGATCCTGGAACGGCTGGTCGGTACGTTGGGCAACGGCGCGGTCGCCAGGAGCTTCCCCGACATCGAGGCAGCGCTCGGCTTTTGCGCGGCAAACCGCGCCGATCTGGTGCTGCTCGGCGCGCATGGCGCGGGCGATGCCGGCGGGTTCATCGCCCGCCTGCGCGACTTGCCGGAGGGCGGCGACGTCCCGGTCATCGCTATCGGGGGGGCCGAGGAATTCGATCATATCGAGCGCGCGCGCGCCGCCGGCGCCGTCGATCACGTGCTGGCCCCGTTCGACCGGCGCGATTTCCGGATTCGGGTGAGCAGCCGGTTGCAGCGCAAGGATATGGCCGTCGATGGCGAGCGGGGCGCCGGCGAACGCCGCCAGCCCGAGGGTACGCGGCAAGCCTACGAGACCTTGCTGCGGCTGATCGACGTGATCCCGCGGATGCTCTGCGTGACCGGGCGCGACGGCCGCTATCTGCTCGTCAACCGCGCCTTCGCCACGTTTGTCGGCGCCCCGGCGCACCGCCTGATCGGCAAGCGGCCGGACGAGACGCATGGCGGTCCGCTGTCGCGCGTGCTGACGGACGGTGACGCACGCCTCCTTGCCGGCAAAAACGTGCCCGGAACGGCCGAGGAGGAAATCGTCGATCGCGACGGCAATTCCTGCGTGCTGCTGGTCACGAAGGCGCTGTTTCAGGCCGATGACGGCGACGGCGAGATGGTCGTGACCGCGCTCGTCGACATCACCGAGCGCAAGCGCACCGAGCGCGACCTGATCGCCGCGAAGGAACAGGCCGAGCTGGCAAACCGCAGCAAGAGCGAGTTCGTCGCCAATATGAGCCACGAGCTGCGCACGCCGCTCAACGCGATCATCGGCTTCTCGCAGGTTATCGGCGGCGAAATGCTGGGGCCGATCGGCAACCCGAAATATGTCGGCTACGCGCGCGACATCCTGGCCAGCGGCGAGCACCTGCTGGGGCTGATCAACGATATCCTGGACGTCTCGAAGCTGGAGGCGGGCAAGCTCGACCTGCAGGAGGAGATCGTCGAGCCCGGCAAAATCGTCGCCGATCTGGTGCAGCTCGCCGAAGCCAAGGCGCGTGCTGCGGATGTGCGGCTGGCGATCCGCCGCGAGGGGGTCGTTCCCGCGCTGTTCGCCGATGCCCGCAAGCTGAAGCAGATCGTGCTGAACCTGGTCGTCAACGCGATCAAGTTCAGCCGCCCCGGGGGCAAGGTCGAAATCGTGCTGCGCAACCACGGCGGCGCGTTGGCGATCGCCGTCGTTGATCACGGCATCGGCATGGATCCCGACGAGGTCGAGCTGGCGATGACCCGCTTCGGCCAGGTCGCCAGCGCCTGGACGCGCAAGCACGACGGCACCGGCCTTGGACTGCCGCTGGCGATTGGACTGGCCGAATTGCACGGCGGCACGCTGGCGATCCACAGCACCAAGGATGTCGGCACGACCGTCACCGTGACCTTTCCGCGCGAACGCTCGCAGCCGGGGACAGAGCCCCAATTGACGAGCGGCGGCGTGCGGGCGGCGGCGCGGTCCTAGGCGGCCCTGTTGCCCGCTTCGGCAAAAAGCCTGCTCGATCTGATGGGACGGCCGCGGCGCGATGCGGTGC
>DATEKP010000173.1:0-8695 GCA_035277405.1 Allostellaceae bacterium
GAAGCGGCCGCGGCCGACCTTGTCGCGGGTGAAGATGTGGTAATCCACCGGCCACTCGGCGCGCGGCAATTCGTAGAACACCTCGACGCCGTTGCCGTCGGGGTCGCGCAGATAGATGCCGAGCGAGATGCCGTGATCGGAGATGTGCTCGATCGGCTGCCCCTTGGCCTTGATGCGCTTGTAGAATTCCTTCAGATCGTCGAGCGATTCGAGCCGCCACGCCATGTGGTTGAGGCCGACCTGGCCCTTCTGCTGCAGCGGCGCGTCATCGCCCAACTGCATCAGCGCCACCTCGTGCGACTGCTCCTCGTCGGCCGACATGAAGGCGGCCCAGCCGGGCCGGTATTCGTAAACGTGCAGGCCGAGCAGGTCCTCGTACCACGCCTTCGACCGCTCGACATTGCGCACATAGACGTTGACGTGCTGGAGATACATCGGTCGCTTGCTCATCCGGTCCTCGCTTCGCGGGCGCCTCTCCCGGTCGTCACCCCCGCGCAAGCGGGGGTCCAGGGCGAGCGGCGGGGCGTTTGCCCCTGGATTCCCGCGTTCGCGGGAATGACGGAATGCCGTATCCTATCATGCCTCGCCGTCGCGGCCCAAAAACTCCGACACGCGCGCCATCAATTCGGCTTTCGGGTAGATCGCCGCCATCGCGCGGGCGCGGGTCAAGGGGTCGCTCGCGAAGAAGCGCTCGTACAGCACCTGCCGGCTGCCGAAGGCGCTGCCGGCGACATCCCAGGCGAGGCGGAACAGCTTGACCCGGTCCTGTGCCGCGCTGTTGCCGGTGGCGAGATACTGCTCGATGTCGGGTTTGAGCGGCCCCGCGAAATCCTTCTCGCTGGGCTGGATCAGGAACGACGACGACCCGAGCAACTGCAGGATCTCGATCATCCGCGGGTAGGCCGTCATCATCAAATTGCGCGTGCTCTCGACCGGCAGGATCGCCGGGCACATGACCCCCCATTGGTCGATCTCCGCATCGGCCTCGGCGGCGCGCATGCAGGAGCGCATCAGCTCGGTGGTCAGCATCAACTCGCCGATCCGCTCCTCGGTGTGCGGCAGATGCGCGTTGCCGAGGGTCTGCGTCATCATGAGGGCAAGGCCCAGCACGAATTCGCATTTGGCGAGGTTCTTGGCGGCGCCCTGATGAGCCGAATGCGCGGTCGAATGGGTGACGTGCGGGGTCCGGTTCAGGCGATCGACGTCGTACAGCAGGAACACGCGCTCCCATGGCACCAGGACGTCGTCGAAGAACACGACGCAATCCATTTCCTCGAAGCGAGAGGCGAGCGGGTGGTCGAAATGCGAGCGCCCGAGATCGAAGCTGTCGCGGCATAAAAAGCGCAGGCCGCTGGTGCCGCAGGGGATCGAGAAATTGACCGCGAACGGGCTGTGCTCCTCGCTGTGGCGGGCGAGGCGCGGCGAATAGACCGCGATCTCATCGGAGAGCGGCCCCAAGGTCGCGAGGATGCGGGCGCCGCGCACGACGATCCCGGCATCGGTCTCGCGGATCACCTCGAGCGCGGTGCCCTCTTCGAGGTTGAACATGCCGGAGACCGTGCGGCTCTTCTGCAGGTTGATCAGCGCGTGCGTCAGCGTGATGTCGTTCTCGCGCAGGTACTCGATATAGGCCCGCATGTTGCGGGCGAATTCCGGGCGCTTTTCGCCGAAGAAATCGGCCGCCGCGCCCCAGGCGGCGAAGGTCACGTTCATGAAATCGGGCGAGCGTCCCATCATGCCGCAGGTGGCGCGCGCCCAATTCAGCATCATCCGCGTGCGGGTTTCGAGCGCCTCCTTGCTCTGCGGCATGTCGAACGAGCGTCCGACCGGCTCGCCCGACGACGGCGAGGCGAAGGTCATCGTCTCGCGCAATTCCGGGTCGTGCTGCATGTCGTAGAGATGGGCGATTGCCTTGACCCCGCCCGAGAGGCCGGGATGGGTCGTCACGTCGCGCACCCGCTCGCCGCCGAGCCACACCTCGCGCTGTTGCGCCTTCAACCCATCGATATATTGCTGTCCCGTGCGCGCCGGCATCGCGTCATCCTCCGTCTCGGCGTCCTTTGGCACGAGATTGCTTCGCTTCGCTCGCAATGACAACAGCGGGGCGTCATTGCGAGGACCTGCGGTCTCGACCCGCGGAGACGAAGGAATCTCGGCAGCCCTCCAGCCGGCAGTGGCAACGCCCCTCTATTGCCTTCCGGCGGCCCGATCGTCGCCACAAAGATGAAAATATTCGATACACAGAATCACCTCTTACCAGGAACATTGTCGGGTTCGTGAAATCAAACCGGGATTTAGGCGGCATGCGTTTTCGGTTTCTGCTTCCCATCGTTGCGCTGGCGTTGTTTTTGTTTGCCGGACCGGCGTCCGCAGCGCGAATTGTCGTGACGGTCGATGGCCTGCACAGTGCTTCCGGCAACATCTTTGTCGGCCTTTATGCCAGCCCGGCCAAGTTTCTGCACGGCAACCAGACCGACGCCGTGCGCAAGGTCAGGGCGAGCACCGGGCCGGTCACCGTCGCGTTCGACAATTTGCCGCCCGGCACCTACGCGGTCGGCGCGTTCCACGACGAGAACGGCAACGACCACCTCGATACCAATTTTCTCGGCCTGCCGGTCGAGGGGTATGCGTTGTCCAACGGGGTGACGGCCGCGTTCGGCAAGCCGAATTTCTATCAGGCCGCGTTCAGCGTCGGCGCCGGCGTCACGCCTGTCCACCTGCACATCTATTATTGAGGCGTAGCGAGTCGTCATTCCCGCGCAAGCGGGAATCCAGGGGCGAGCGACGAAACAGCCGCCCTGGACCCCCGCTTTCGCGGGGGTGACGGTGAAATGCGGGTTCAGCTATCGGCAAGGATTTGTTCGTTTGACCCGCGCAGGAACCTGCCGGCGGGGGGCCGTTTACGCGGTGTCATGGCCGATGCCCTGCTTGCGCTCAACGCCGGCTCGTCGAGCCTTAAATTCGCGCTCTATCGGATCGGCGGCGCCGACCGCCTCGCCCGTACCGCGACCGGGCAGATCGAGGGCATCGGCACCGCGCCGCATCTGACGGCGCGCGACGCGGCGGGCGAAGCGTGCTTCGAGCACCGCTGGCCCGATGGCGCGCGGCTCGGCCACGAAGTGTTGTTCGGCGAATTGTTCGGGCGGATCGAGCGCTTGCTCGGCGGCGAGCGCCTCGTTGCGGTCGGCCATCGTATCGTTCACGGCGGCGACGAGTTCGTTCGGCCCGCCGCCCTGACCGAGGCGGTTCTACGGCGGCTCGACGAGCTGGTAGCGCTGGCGCCATTGCACCAGCCGCACAATCTGGCGGCGGTCCGGGCCGTTGCGGCGGCGCGGCCGCATCTGCCGCAAATCGGCTGCTTCGACACCGCGTTTCACCACAAGATGCCGGCGGCCGCCCGGCGCTTCGGCCTGCCGGCGTCCGTCGCCGGTGCCGACATCCGGCGTTACGGCTTTCACGGCCTCTCCTACGAATACATCGCCGGGGAACTGGCGACGCTGGCATCGGACCTGGAACGCGTCGTCGTCGCCCATCTCGGGAACGGCGCCAGCCTGTGCGCGCTGCGCGGCGGGCGCAGCATCGACACGACGATGAGCTTGACGCCGCTTGACGGCCTCTTGATGGGGACGCGGTGCGGCGCGCTCGACCCCGGCGTCGTGCTCTACCTCTTGCGCCGCGGCATGTCGGCCGACGAGGTCGAGGATCTGCTGTACCACCGCTCGGGCCTATTCGGCGTCTCCGGGTTTTCGAGCGACATGCGCGAATTGCTGGCGAGCCCGGGCTCCGAGGCGAAGGCCGCAATCGAGCTGTTCGTCTACCGTTGCGCGCGCGAAACGGCGGCGCTGGCCGCATCGCTCGGCGGCCTCGACGCAATCGTTTTTACCGCCGGGATCGGCGAGCACGCGCCGGCGATCCGCGCCGCGGTCGCCGAGCGGCTCGCCTGGCTCGGCATCGAAATCGACGCCGCGGAAAACGCGCGGAACGCGACCCGCATCGGCACGCCCGAGAGTCGAGTCGCGGTGCTGGTCGTGCCGACCGACGAGCAGCTGATGATCGCCCGCCACACGCTGGCGGCGATCGAAAAAGCAGGGTGAGGCGATGGACAGGCAAGGCGAGACCACCGCGAACACGCTGAGCGAGGCCGAGCTGGCGGCGATCGACGCCTATTGGCGTGCCGCCAACTACCTGTCGGTGGGGCAGATCTATCTGCTCGCCAACCCGCTGCTGCGCGAGAAATTGACATTGCAGCACATCAAGCCGCGCCTGCTCGGGCACTGGGGCACGACCCCCGGCCTCAATTTCGTCTATGTCCACCTCAACCGCGTCATCAAGGCGCGCGGCCTCGACATGATCTTCGTCACCGGCCCTGGCCACGGCGCGCCCGGCATCCTCGCCAATACCTGGCTCGAAGGCAGCTACAGCGCGGTCTACCCCAACGTGCCGCGGAACGAGCGCGGCATGGCGCTGCTGTTCCGCCAGTTCTCGTTTCCCGGCGGCATCCCGAGCCACACCGCGGCGCAGACCCCCGGCTCGATCCACGAGGGCGGCGAACTCGGGTACAGCCTGCTGCACGCCTATGGCGCGGCGTTCGACAATCCCGGGCTGATCGCCGCCTGCGTGATCGGTGACGGCGAGGCGGAGACCGGGGCACTCGCCGCCTCGTGGCATTCCAACAAATTCCTCAATCCGGCGCGGGATGGTGCGGTGCTGCCGATCCTGCACCTCAACGGCTACAAGATTGCCAACCCGACCGTGCTGGCGCGCATTCCCAGGGCCGAGCTGATCGCGCTGCTCGAAGGCTACGGCTACCGGCCGTACTTCGTCGCCGGCGACGACCCCGCCGCGATGCACCAGTTGATGGCCGCGACGCTCGACCGCGTGCTCGACGAGATCGCGGCGCTCCAGCGCGACGCGCGCGAGCGCGGCTTCGGCGAGCGGCGGCCGTGGCCAATGATCGTATTGGAAACGCCGAAGGGCTGGACCGGCCCGAAGCTGGTGGACGGGGTGCAAATCGAGGGCACGTTCCGGGCGCATCAGGTGCCGCTCGCCGGATTGGCGGAAAAGCCGGCGCATCTGAAACTGCTCGAGGATTGGATGCGCAGCTACCGCCCCGGCGAGCTGTTCGACGCGGACGGCGCGCCCGTCGCGGCGTTGCGCGCGTTGCCGCCCGAGGGCGACCGGCGCATGGGGATGAACCCGCATGCCAATGGCGGGCTGTTGCTGCACGACCTGCATCTGCCCGATTTCCGCGCCTACGCCGTCGCCGTGCCGCGGCCGGGCACGATCCCAGCCGAAGCGACACGGATCGCCGGCACCCTGCTGCGCGACGTGATCCGCCGGAACCCGCACAATTTCCGCCTCGTCGGCCCGGACGAAACCGCCTCGAACCGGCTCGGCGCGGTGTTCGAGGCGACCGAGCGGATGTGGGCCGCCGAGACCCTGCCGGGCGACGATCATCTCGGCCCCGACGGCCGGGTCATGGAGGTGCTGAGCGAGCATTTGTGCCAGGGCTGGCTCGAAGGCTACCTGCTGACCGGAAGGCACGGCCTCTTCTCGTGCTACGAGGCCTTCATCCACATCGTCGATTCGATGTTCAACCAGCACGCCAAATGGCTGAAGGAAAGCCGCAACATACCGTGGCGGCGGCCGATCGCCTCGCTCAACTACCTGCTGACCAGCCATGTCTGGCGCCAGGACCATAACGGCTTCAGCCATCAGGACCCGGGCTTCATCGACCACGTCGTCAACAAGAAGGCGGCGGTGGTGCGCGTCTATCTGCCGCCCGACGCCAACTGCCTGCTGTCTGTCGTGGACCACTGTCTGAAGAGCCGCAACTACGTCAACGTTATCGTCGCCGGTAAGCAATCGCAGCTGCAATGGCTCGACATCGACGCCGCGGTGCGCCACTGCACCGAGGGCGCCGGCATCTGGCGCTGGGCGAGCAACGACGAGAACGCCGAACCCGACGCCGTGATGGCCTCCGCCGGCGACGTGCCGACCCTGGAGACCTTGGCGGCGGTCGACCTGCTCCGCAAGCACCTGCCCGACCTGAAACTGCGCGTCGTCAACATCGTCGACCTGATGACCTTGCAGCCGCCGCTCGACCACCCGCATGGCCTCTCGGACTGGGATTTCGACTCGCTGTTCACCCGCGACCGGCCCGTGATCTTCGCCTATCACGGCTATCCCTGGCTCATTCACCGGCTGACCTATCGCCGCACCAATCACGACAACATCCACGTGCGCGGCTACATCGAGGAAGGAACCACGACGACGCCGTTTGACATGACCGTGCTGAACCGGCTCGACCGCTTCGACCTGGCGATCGACGTGATCGACCGGGTGCCGCGCCTACGCGACATCGGCGCCCACCTGAAGCAGGAACTGCGCGACAAGCTGGTCCAGCACAAGAATTGGATCGCCGCGCACGGCGACGACATGCCAGAGGTGCGCGACTGGCGGTGGGGAGGCGCGCCGCAGCCCGGCTCGTTATAAGCGCTCCTTGCAAACTGGCCGCTCAACCCCATCTCGACGGAGTCGGCTACCTCATCGTTCGGCCTGCTCTTCCTCGCGCGATCGAGCGCCGGACCGGCTCCCGTTCAATGTCGCGGTTTGACACCGCCGCTCGTCCGAGCGGCGGCAACTGCTGTTATCAAGGACGACAATGACGAACGGAACCGTGAAGTGGTTCAACGCCCAGAAGGGCTACGGCTTCATCCAGCCGGACGACGGCACCAAGGATGTGTTCGTGCACGTCTCGGCCGTCGAGCGCGCCGGCATCGGCAATCTGCACGAGGGCCAGCGGTTGAGTTTCGAGATCGAGCGCGGCAACCAGGGCAAGACCTCCGCGGTCAATCTGAAGCAGGCATGACATTCAAGGGAGCCGGGGGGCCGGCTCCCGTTTGCCGTCGGGATTTCGAAACGCAAAACTCTGGACAATTGGCCCGTTTAATGCAGGTTTTCGTTCGTGACAATGACGTCAACTCGGCGCTGCGCGTTTTGAAGAAAAAGATGCAGCGCGAGGGTACCTTTCGCGAGATGAAGCGGCGGCGATCTTACGAAAAGCCTTCCGAACGCCGCGCCCGCGAAAAGGGCGAGGCGATCCGCCGTCACCGCAAGATGCTTCGCAAGAGGCTGGAGCGGGAAGGGTACTGATGGGGACGCGCACTCTGCTGTCGCCTGCCGCTGTCGAACCGCCGGGCCGCGCTCGCGATAGGACCGCCGGGCCGCGCCCGCGATAGGAGGGAACATGCCGGAACACAAATTCACAGTCGGCCAGACCGTGCAGTTCTCGCCCGATCGGTCGCAGGGCACCGCCGGCCGGGGGCGCTTCAAGATCGTCCGGCTGATGCCGCTCGCGGCCCATGTTTTCGAGTACCGGGTCAAGAGTCTGGGTGACGGCCATGAGAGGGTTGCCCGCGAAGACCAGCTCACCCGCCTGTGAAGGAAAGCCTCATCGGATGCCGAGCATAGCGTTGATAATCACGCGGCCACCCGCCGAGGCCGCCGAGAGCAACCCGCCCAGTACAAGCAAGCCGCTGTTCCGCGGCACCGGCGACAAGGACTATTTGTGCGGCCATTGCGGGTCGGTGATGGCCGCCGGCATGGCTCCGGGTCAGTTCGTCATCGTCGATCGGGCGACCTGCTCGGGATGCGGGGCGGAAAACGAGTTTCCGCCTGAACTGCGGCCCTGATACGGCCTCGTTCGGTCACAGCGATCATGCCCAAAACACACCCCCACGCCGAGGCCAGCTACCGGGTAATACAGCTCGACGGCAGCGGGTTCGCGGTCGAAGTCAGCATCCCCGACAGCTACCCGACCCGGGTCAGCCCGTTCGCCACCGCGGCCGACGCCGAGGCCTGGATCGCCGACCACCGCCGCCGCGTCGAGACGCAGACACAGTCGGGCGGCTGGTTCCGCCGCGCGGCCAGAGGCGGGCATTAGGGAGCGGCCGCCTCACTCGGCGGCGGCGCGCGGCAGCTTGCCGAGAAATTCCAGCATCAGCCCGCCGAGTTCGCGCAGCAGCGCAGTCATCTCCGCGGCGAGCCGGTCGAAGCCCGGTTTACGCCGATAGAGGCGCTCGTCCATGTAAAGCGCGCGGCTGAGTTCGATCTGCAGCGCGTGGCGGGCGCGCCGCGGGTGGCCGTAATGGCTGGTCGTGAAGCCGCCGGCGTAGGGCGCGTTGAGAGCCACCGCGAAATTGCGCCGCACCAGAAACGCGCGCGCCGCTTCGATGATGCGCGGCGCGCAGGCGGCGCCATGGCAGTCGCCGAGCACGATGTCGGCGCCGTCATGCGGTCCCCCCGCCGCCGACGGCATCGAATGGCAATCGATCAAGAGATAGCCGCCATCGGCCGCTTCGGTCTCGTCGAGCAGCCGGCGCAGCGCGTGATGATAGGGGTGATAGAGCGCCTCGACGCGGCGCCGCGCCTCGGCGAAGCGCAATTTGCGGGCGTAGATCTCCTCGCCGCTGGCGACGATCTTGGCGATCGTGCCGAGGCCGAGCCGCACCCGCGGCGAGCGCGCGTTGACAAAACCCGGCAATGCGTCGGCAAACATCGCCGGGTCGAGTTCCCAGGCCTCGCGATTGACGTCGAGATAGGCGCGCGGGAACCGGGCGGCGAGCAGCGGCGCGCCGAGCTGCGGCGCGGCGGCGAAAATCTCGTCGACAAAGCAGTCCTCCGAGCGCCGCAG
>DATEKP010000174.1:0-7940 GCA_035277405.1 Allostellaceae bacterium
CGGTGCGGAACAGCTTGAACATGCGATCGGCCTGCACCAGCGCGCGCCAGAAGCGGTGCGCCGCAGCCGCATCGTAGGCCTTGTGTGCCGTATCCAGCGAAAAGCGGATCGGGTCGGGAACCTCGTTCGGCAATTCGTTGATCGCGGCCGCAACTCCGATGCCCTTCAGAAGCTCCATTGTCTTCCGATGGAATTCAGCGACCGGTTGCGGCGCCAGCGGGAGGGCCGCCGTCTCGCCGCAGGTGGTCCGCGCTTCGAGCCGGTGGCCGATCAGATCGAATTCAAGTTCGAGCAGCTCACGGCCGACCGGGATCGGCGACGTGCCGAGGCCGCGCGCCGTGACGTAGAGCGGCACCTGCCAGCCATGGTTGAGCCACGGCGTCAGCGCGAGACGCACCTTGCCGACGATCTGCGTCCACAGCTGCAAGGTCGCCGCGGTGTCGCGCCACTCGGCGTAAGGCAACGCCGGCCATACCGCACCTTCATCGGGCATCGCGCTACTCCGCGGCTTCGGGGTTGCTGCGAGTCGTCTTGGCAATGTCCTTCTGGCGGTCGAACTCGGCGCGGCGGTGGGCGATCTCCTCGGGCGACAGCTGCGCAATGTTGGAATAATCGAGCTTCCACGCCGCGTCCTCGCTCCACCGCAACGGCGACTGCACGGTCGTGCGCGGCGCCGGCGCCGCTGCCAGGACCCGCAAGGCCAGGTCGAGCGTGAAATCCTGCGACTGCGGATCGTGCGGCCGGCCGCACGGGTTCCCGAGCGGAAAATCGCTGAACAGAAAGCGCGGCACGCCGACATGCTCGACGATGTCCTTGGCGCAGCCTATGACAATTGTCGGGATGCCGTGCTGTTCGAGGTGGCGGGCGGCCAGACTCACGGTCTGGTGGCACACCGGTCACACCGCGACAAGGACAGCGGCGTCTATTCGGTCCTCGAGGCAGCGTTGCAATAATTCGGGGCAATCGCGCTCCAGCGTGGCGCGCTGGCTGCGGTCGGTCGGCGCGCCGTGAAAGCGCGGAGCGAGCGCGCCGATCCGCCCGGCCGCCGCCGCCCGCCGCAGTGCCGGCAGCGGAAACCAGGTATTGGGGTCGGTCGCCGTCGTGTGGTCGCGGTCGTAGCCGAGATGGGAGATGCGCAGATCATGGTCATCGCGCGTGTCGCCCGAATAGACCCGGTAGAACTTGGCGGCCCCGTTATACGCCGCGCCCGGCCCCTGCTCGCCCTTGTCGGGCTGGTAGGGCGCCGCCGTCGTGATGAGGCCGATGCGGCTCTCGGCAACGGGCTTCCTGAGCGGCGCGAACGGCACCTCGGCATAGTGCGCCCAGCGATATGGCGCGCCATATCCGAGCCCCTGGTAGTAGTCGCGGATGCGCTGCAGATACGGGACCGGCATATCATGCTCGGGCGCCATCACGAACCCATCTTTGTCGCCTGCGTTCATCATCGCCTCACGATCCCGCCCGGAAATATTCGACATCCTCCGGACGCGGCCGCCACTCGGCGTTGCTCGGCCATTCCTTGGTGCGGCCGCTCATCTCCTGGCCGTAGCGTACGCGAAACAGCAACGTGCGCGCGGGGCCGGTGATCCATTCGTGCAACTCGCCGGGCGGATGCACGATGAACGACCCCGGCACCACCGCGACGGTCTGATCGGGCGTGCGCATCGTGCCGCCGCCCTCGAAGCAGAAGTAGATTTCGGTCGCGTGCGGATGGCAGTGGTAGGGGCTGGTCTGGCCCGGCTCCCAGCAGGCGACCGTTACGTCGCCCTCGCCGACCCGCCCGAGTACCCGCTCGACATGCTTCTTCGGGTCGAATTTCTCTTCCTGCTTCAGGTTGAACGCGTGCATCGCTCGGGTTCCATCTCCAGGAACGTTAGTGCCGCCATTCATTGGCCGGCGGCGTCTCCCGGGCCAAGGGCAGGGTAGCCGCGGCGGGCAACGCCGGAGGCGTCGCCGCCGGCTGGCGGCGTTCGAAGATGCGGCGCTGGCGCAGCGAGGCGCGGATCGTCAACGGGATCGAGCCGAGATAAAGGGCGCCGACGACGATCAGGGTCAGCCACGGCGCGGTCGTCAGAAACGCGGTCGCAACGCCGATGCCGAGCAGGGTCGGGATCACCAGGTGGTGCGGGATACGGATGCGCTTCAGCGACACAGTCGGGAGCGTGCTGACCATCATCAGCGCGACGCCGGCGATCCATACGCCGTTCAGGTATGGGGATCGGGGGATCCAATCGCCCCACTGGAAGCCGAAGAACATCGGCAGCATGATCAGCCCGGCGCCGGCCGGGGCCGGCACGCCGCTGAAGAAATTGGCCGCCCACGGCGCCGGTTCGGCCGCAAGCTGCGTGTTGAAGCGGGCGAGGCGCAGCGCGCAACATACCGCATAGAACAAGACGATGGCCCAGCCGAAGCTGTGCCACTGCGACATCGTCCACAAATAGAGGATGGCGGCCGGAGCCACCCCGAAGGCGATGAAATCGGACAGCGAGTCGAGCTCGGCGCCGAACCGGGTGGTCGCCTTCAACAGCCGCGCGAGCCGGCCATCGAGCCCGTCGAAGATGCCGGCGGCGATGATCGTGAACACCGCGTACTGGAAATCGCCGTTGATCGCGAAGCGGATCGCCGTCATGCCGGCGCACAACGCCAACAAGGTCAGGACGTTCGGCACCATGCGGTTGACCGACAGGTCGGAGAGCCGCGCAACCCGCACCCGCGGCCGCCGTCCCCGCATCCGTAACCGGCGCGCACGCATCCGCTTGCCTCTTCATTGCCCCGCCGCACTCTACACCAATTTGGCGCGCGGCCGGTCCCGGCTTAATGCGCGATGCCGCGTTCGACAAGGGCCGTGGCGGCGCGGTCGGCCAGCACGGTCTCGCCGCCGAGCATGCGCTGGCCGAGCGCGACGAGCGGCAGGTAGGGCGGCGGGACATAGACATCGACACGCGAGCCGAAGCGGATCAGGCCGATCCGCTCGCCGGCCGCGATGCGCTGGCCCTCATAAGCCGGGCAGACGATGCGCCGCGCCACCAGCCCGGCGATCAGCACGACGGCGATGTCGGGGGCCTGCTCCGCCGTCTCGACGGCGGCGATGCGCAGCGCCAGCCTTTCGTTGTGCTCGCTGGCCTTGTCGAGGCTGGCATTGACGAAACGGCCCTGGGTGTAACGCCGCGCCGCGATGCGGCCAGCCACCGGCGCGCGCGCGATATGCACGTCGAGCAGGTTGAGGAAGATGCCAATGCGCGGCACCGGCTCGCCGCCCATGTCAAGCTCGGCCGGCGGCGGCGCCGGGCCGAGCGCGACCACGATGCCGTCGGCCGGGCTAACGATGATGCCCGGCCGATCAGGGGTGACGCGCCACGGGTCGCGGAAGAAATAGGCGATCCACAACGTGACAACGAGCGCGGCCCAGCCGAGCGGCTCCCACAGGAAGAAAAGCACGATCGTCGTCGCTCCTGCGGCGGCGATGAATTTCCACCCGTCCGGGTGAATTGGGGCGAGGATTTGCCGCAGCATCGGCGTCACAGCCTCTCTCCCGCACTGCGGGAGAGGGTGCCTCCGGGCATAGCCCGGAGGCGGGTGCGGGTGTTTCTGCGGCTCCGACCCTTACCCACCGCTCCCCGCGGGTCAAGCCCGCGGGCTGACGGCTCACGCCGCGAGCGGTCCCCCCTCTCCCGCAGTGCGGGAGAAGGAAAAGGGGTCACCGGCCCTCGCGGCGCCAAGCCGCGAGCATCAGGCCAAGCGCCAGCAGCAGTGCGGCGAGGGCGGGCAGCAGCGGCGTCTCGCTGAAGCCGGTCACGACGTAATCGCCGTTCTGGCGCAGCCCGAGCCAGTGCGGGCCGGCCGCGGCACGGCCGGGCGAAACGCGACGCACCTCCGGCATGCCATCGTCGGCGACCCAGAACACCCCGCCGCCGGTCGCCTTGGCCAACGGGCCGAGCTTTTCACCCGTCGTGCGCACATCGGCGAACTCGATCGGGTTGAGCGGCCCGGCCGCAGCGAGCGCGGCATGGCTGCCGTCCGCGACATGATAAAGGCCCATCTGCGTGATTGTCAGCGCGCCGCTGCTGCGCCCGCCCTTGGTCGGGGTCAGCTTCAGCTGGCTGGCGGTGCCGTCGGGGGCGGTCACGGTGACCGGCTTGTCGTCCGGTTCGAGCGACTGGCGGGTCACCTTGAGCTGGTCGCCCTCGACGACGGCGCGCAGGTCGTTCTCCTCGAGATCGGGCTCTTTCATCAGCCAGTAGGCAAGCCGGCGCAGCAATTCGGCCTGCGGTCCGCCGCCCTCGAAGCCGCGCGCCCACAGCCACATCTCGTCCGACAACAGCTGCGCGACGCGGCCCTTGCCGACGCGGTCGAGCACCAGAAGCGGCTGGCCGTGGTCGCCCTTCATGACGACGGTGCCGTGATGCACCCGTGCCTCGACCTGGCGGAACCAGCGGCCCCAGGAGGGCTGTCCGTCCGGCTTGCCCGATTCCGGCAGGTCCTCGGTCACCGGGTGGCGCCAGCCGAGCCGGGTCAGTTCGGGCTTGAAGCCCTCCTCATCGACATTGCCGGTCGGCTCGGTCGGCAAGACCTCGCCGAGCGGGGTGCGGTAGAGGCTCGTCGGCGTGCCGAAATTGGGGCCGGCGGCCTCCAGGAAGGCGCCGCCGTTCCTGACATAGCGCGCGACATTCTCGATATAGGCCGGCGGGATGATGCCGCGCCGGCTGTAGCGGTCAAAGATGATCAGGTCGAATTCGTGCAGTTTGACGTCGAACAGCTCGCGGATCGGGAAGGCGATCAGCGACAATTCGCGGATCGGCGTGCCGTCCTGTTTCTCCGGCGGCCGCAGGATCGTGAAATGCACGAGATCGACCGACGGGTCGGATTTCAGGATGTTGCGCCACACCCGCTCGCCGGCATGCGGCTCGCCCGACACCAGCAGCACCTTGAGCCGGTCGCGCACGCCGTTGACGACGACGACGGCGCGGTTGTTGGCGAGGGTCAATTCCTGCGGCGCCGCATCGACCGCCAGTTCGAGCACGTTCGGGCCGCCGTGGTCGATCGGCACGGCGAGCTTGGCGTCGCGGCCGATCGGCACCATGATGTGATGCTCGGCGCCGCCGTCCTTGCGCCAGGTCAGCCGCGCCAGCCGATCCGGATTCGACGCCGCGGCCGGCGGCAGATCCTCGACGCGCACCGTCAGCGCCGTCTCGCGCCCGACAATGCCGAAGCTCGGCGCCTGTGCGACGACGAGGCGCCGGTCGCCCTCGTTGCGCCGGCCCGACAACAGCACCTGCAGCGGCGCGCCGAACTCGCGGGCAGCGGTTTTGAGGTCGCCGCCCGGCACGTCGTGGACCTCGCCGTCGGTCAGCATCAGGACGGCCGCGAGGCGCTGCCGCGGCACGTCCGACATCGCCCGGCCGAGCGCGGCGAACAGCCGCGTGCCGTCGTCACCGCTGCCGGGGTGCGGCTGGCCAGCGTGCACAATCCGCACATCAAGATCGCGCTCATGCCCGAGCCGTTCGGTCACCGCCGCCAGGGCCTTGTCGGTTGTGGCGCGGCGCTCGCCGATCGCCTGGCTCGGCGAGTCGTCGACAACGACGACCGCGACATCGCGCAATGGCGAGCGCTGCTCCTCGACCAGCGACGGGTTGACGAGGATCGCCAACAGCATCGCCAGCGCGGCGGCGCGCCACCCAACGCCCCGCGCCCGGCGCCAGACGCCGAGCACCAGCAGCAGCAGCGCCGCGCCGCCGAGCGCGGCGATCGCCCACCACGGCAACAAGGGCGCGGTCGCCAGCGTGTAGGCGCTGTCGCCGAGCGCCACGATCATTGCCAAGGGCTCATTGGCCGAGCCGCTCCAAAATCGCCGGCACGTGCACCTGGTCGGTCTTGTAGTTGCCGGTCAGGACGTACATGACGAGGTTGACGCCGAAGCGCATCGCCATCTCGCGCTGCTGCTCGCCGCCGGGGACGCACGGAAACGCCGGGCGGCCCTGGTCGTCCACGGCCCAGGCGCCGGCCCAGTCGTTGCCGCCGACGATGACGCTCGACACGCCGTCATTGACGCGGTCCTCGACCGGCTCGATCCACACCTGTCCGCTGTTCCAGCGGCCGGGGAATTCGTGCAGCAGGTAGAACGACTTGGTCAAGACGTGGTCGGGCGGCACCGGCACCAGGGGCGGGATCTTGACGCCGGCGACGAGGCGGCGCAGCTGAGCCTGCGACCCCGCCGCGCTACCGAACGGGCCGGGCGTCTCCTCGCCGGAATTGCGCGTGTCGAACAGGATCGTGCCGCCGGTTTCGAGATAGCGGTTGATGCGCTCGGCGGCCTGCGGCGACGGTGGCGCTTGGTCGGCGGTAACCGGCCAGTAGAGCAGCGGGAAAAAGATCGGGTCGTCGCTTTCGAGATCGACCGCCATCGGCGGCGCGGTTTCGACCGCGGTACGCTGGTTGAGCGTTTGGTTGAGGCCGACCAGCCCGGCCCGGCTGACCGCATCGACGGCATTGTTGCCGGTGCGGACATAGGCGAGGCGCAGCGCCGAGGTGGCGCGCAGCACGTATGCATCGTCGGCGCGCGCGATCCCCGGCAATATGGCGAGGCCGAGCAGCAGCGCCGCCGCGGCCCGCGCCGGGCGCCGGCGCAACAGGCCGCGCAGCGCGTAGGCGGCGAGGAGATCGATCAGCAGCAGCACAAAAGCGGCGGTGAACAGAGGCGGCCTTACATCGACCTCGGCGCTCTTCCGGCTGAAGCCCTCGCGCGCGACGCCGGCCGGCAGATCGCGGATCGGCCGCAATTCGCCGATCCCGGAGGACAGGTTCAGCGCACGCCGGGCGTCGATCGTGCCATAGAAGCCAGGCGGGTGCTGCGGCGACACCTTCGTCGTGGCGAGTTCCTTGCCCGCAATCGGCCGCGCAGTCGGCGGCGCGTGCTGCAACCGGCCGAACCCGTCAAGCGTCTCGACCGGCGGCAGCGCCGCTTCGGTGACGGCGGTGACGCCCTGGCTCATCGCCACGAGGCGCCGCAGCATCTCAACGAAGAGACCGGACAGCGCGAGGTTCGACCACTCGGGATTGGCCGTCGTGTGCACCAGCACCGACCAGCCCTTGCCGATCTTCTCGCCGGTCACCAGCGGCGTGCCGTCGGCGAGGCGCGCCCAGGTCTTGCTCGCCAGGTCGAGGTCGGGTTCCGCGAGCACCTGGCGCGCGACGGTGACATCGTCCGGCACCGCCAGCCCGGCGAACGGGCTGTCGGGCGCGAACGGCGCCAGCTTCGCCGGCTTTTCCCACGACAGCGCGCCGCCGATCGTGCGGCCGCCGCGGCGCAGCCGCACCGGCAGCAGCTTGTCGCCCTGCTCGGCGAGATGCGGCCCGGCGAAGCGCAGCAGTACCCCGCCGCCATCGATCCATTTCCTGACCGCCGCCTCTTCGCTCGCCGAATCGGGACCGGCGTCGGAATAGATCAGCACCGCCAACTGACGCTTCAACAATTCGCCGCCGCGACCGCGGCGGATTTCGGCGAACGGCGCAAGCGCACGTTCCAAATAATAATTTTCGCTGAGCAGCGGCTGGCCGCCCGCCGCCGGCGCCGCGGCGATGCCGACCGGCCGGCGGCGCCAGCGCTCGTCGATCAACAGCACGGCGCCGGCCGATTCCTGCCCCTCGATTTCGATGCGCGCAACCCGGTTGCACAATTCGGTCGGCATTTCCAGGCGCACCGCGACCCGGGTCTCGTCGGCCGGAATCGTCGCCGTGGCGCGCGCCAACAGCGCGCCCTTTTCGTCGCTGGCGCGCACCGCGACCGACCGCGGCGCCGGCGCCGGCAACGCCTGCACGACGACGCCGATATCGCGCCCCGCCGCCTCGCCCGGCGCACCGTCGGCGAGAAGCATCAGCGGCCCCTCGCCCTCGCCGGCCGCGAGATAGCGCAGATCGCCGCCGTCGTTCAGATAGGCGCCGAG
>DATEKP010000175.1:0-2146 GCA_035277405.1 Allostellaceae bacterium
GCGTTGTCGGCGCTGACGCTGCGGCCGCGATGATGGGCCCCCGCCATATGATGGCGCGCCGGCCGATGATGCGCCTGCTTGGCCATCGGCTCCTTTGCCGGGGCGGCGGCCGGTGCGGGCGCGGCGGGGGCTTTCGGAGCCGGCGCCTGCGCCCAGGCCGGCGCGGCGATCGCCAGGGCCGCAGCGACCGCGATGCCATTCAAGAGCTGCTTCATGCCTCGATCCTCTGTGGCAGTTTTGGGTTGCACAATACGCTGCTAAGGCTCGCATTACCCGAGGGCGGCCCTTGCGGGCCTCGGGCGCGAAACAACGCTGTTTCCCTCCCGCGAACACGCAACTTAAGGTGCCGTTGCGTATCCCACCTCGCCAACAGGCGATAATATGGCCGGAACCCCCCGCGTTCAAGCACTTGCGAGGAATTGCGTGCGGCTTTTACGGGTTTGCGGCGACCGGCGCACGGGCCTTGGGCCGGCCCTCTGCACCGCCCTCGCGATGCTCGCCGCGGCCCCGGCGCCGGCCGTCGCAGGGCACGATTCGCTGGCGATCGGCATCACCCAGTTCCCGTCGACGCTCAACCCGAACATCGATCCGATGGCGGCGAAGAGCTATGTGCTGGGCCTCGCGCTGCGGCCGTTCACGGTGTACGACGCCGACTGGAAGCTGGTGTGCCTGTTGTGCACGGCGCTGCCGTCCTTCGCCAACGGGCTGGCCGTCGCGGTCGCGCGCCCGGACGGCAAGAAGGGCGTCGATCTGACCTATACGATCCGCCCCGACGCGTGCTGGGGCGACGGCGTGCCGGTGACCACCGACGACGTGCGGTTCACCTACGATGTCGGCCGCGACCCGAAGAGCGCGGTGGCCGACGCCGAGCTCTACCGCCGCATCTCCGGCATCGACATCAAGGATGCGCATACCTTCACGCTGCATGTCGACAAGCTGACCTTCGACTACGCCGCGATCGACGATTTCGTGCTGCTGCCGGCGCATATCGAGCGCGCCGCCTTCGGCGATCCGGCGCAATACCGCGTGCGCACGCATTACCGCACCGACCCGACCAATCCGGGCCTTTACAACGGCCCCTACCGCATCACCGAGCTCGCGACCGGCTCCTCTATCGTTCTCGAACCGAACCCGCACTGGGCCGGGCCGCCGCCGCCGTTCAAGCGCATCACCGTGCGTGCCATCGAGAACACCGCAGCGCTCGAAGCCAATCTGTTGTCCGGCACGATCGACATGGTGGCGGGCGAGCTCGGCCTGTCGCTCGACCAGGCGCTCGCCTTCGAGAAGGCGCACGGCGCCGCGTTTCACATGATCTACAAGCCTGGCCTGACTTTCGAGCATGTCGATCTCAACCTCGACCGCCCGGCGCTGGCCGACCCGCGCGTGCGCCGGGCGCTGCTTTACGGTCTCGATCGCGAGGCGATCAGCCGCTCGCTGTTTGCCGGCCGCCAGCCGGTCGCCGACACGTTTGTCAGCCCGCTCGATTCCGGCTACAGCGCCGATGTGCCGCGCTATCCCTACGAGCCGGCGAAGGCCGCGAGCCTGCTCGACATGGCCGGCTGGCACATGGCGGGCGGCGGCATTCGCCGCGATGCGCACGGCAACGCGCTGTCATTGGAACTGATGACGACGGCCGGCAACCGCACCCGCGAACTGGTCGAGCAGGTCTTGCAGAGCGAATGGCGCAAGCTCGGCGTCGATATCCACATCAAGAACGAGCCGGCCCGCGTGCTGTTCGGCGAAACCGTACCGCACCGCCATTTCGACATGGCGATGTACGCCTGGATCAGCGCGCCGGAAAATGTGCCGCGATCGATCTTTTATTCGGGCGAGATCCCGGACGCCGCCAACGGCTATTCCGGCCAGAATGCGGCGGGGTTCAAGAATGCCGAGATGGACCGGCTGATCGACGCCGCCGAAATCGAGCTCGACGCCGGGAAGCGCAAGGCGTTGTGGGCTGAGATGCAGCGCCTCTACGCCACCGAACTGCCCTCGCTGCCGCTCTATTTCCGCGCCGATTCGTTCATCCTGCCGCAATGGCTGTACGGCGTGCGCCCGACCGGCAACCAGTACCCGACGACATTGTGGGTCACCGACTGGCGGTCCGAGCCGTGACCGCCAGGCGCAACACACTCCCTCTCCCCCG
>DATEKP010000176.1:0-2917 GCA_035277405.1 Allostellaceae bacterium
CGCCGTCGCAATCGAGGCGCAATTCGACAAGGCGCTGCACCTGGCCCGAGGTCTCGCCCTTGCGCCACAATGCCCGGCGAGAGCGCGACCAGTAGCAGGCGCGGCCCTCGGCGAGGCTCAGCCGCACCGCCTCGCGGTTCATCCACGCCATCATCAGCACCTCGCCCGTATCGTGCTGCTGCGCGATCGCCGCGACGAGGCCGTCCGGCCCGAACTTGATCTCGCCGAGCGCCCGTTCGATCGCCTCCTCGCTCACGGCCGCTGCTCCTGGAAGCGTGGTTCGCGAAATTGAACCGCCATTCCCGCGCAAGCGGGAAACCAGGGGCGGGCGACGCGGGGCGGCCCCTGGACCCCCGCTTTCGCGGGGGCGACAAAGATTGATCGCATAATCCGGATCCCGTTCAAAATATTCAGCTGCGCCAGCGCAGCGTCTGCGGCCGCACCGGGTTGGCGAACGGCCGCCCTTCGGCGCGGGCGCGGCGGTATTCCTGCTTCAGCCGGTAATACCAGCGCGCCTGCGTGTCGGCATCGTCGATCAGCGACAGCACCGGGTCGAAGAGGAGGCCCTGCCGCTGGCGCGCCATGATGTCGCGGTCCTGGCGCAGAAAGGCGCGCACATAGGGCCGCAGCAGCGGTTTCAGCGCCGACAGAAACGGCGCGTTCCAGTAGATGCAATGATTGACCTCGGTGGTCGCCTCATCGATCGGGGTCAGCGCCGTCAAATTGGCGACGACATGCCGGCCGGCGCGGATTTCCTCGACCCGCACGCTCGGCAGTCGGAAGGATATCTCGGTCTCGGGGGCGCCGCCGAGGAGGCGGTACGCCCGTGAGTTGCTCGACGGGGCGTGCCGCGCCATCGTGAAGCCGAACGGCGAGGGTTGGAACGCCTTCGCCTTCTCGTGCGCCGACCGGCGCGAGCGCCACCACCAGGCATTGTGCACGAAGGGACCGTGCGCCGGGTCCATCAACCCGACCACGGCATGGTCGATCCCGGCCGCAAAGCGCATCGTCTCGACCAGCCGCGGCCCGGCCCCTTCGGGGAAATCGGCGAGCAATGGGACGCCCGGAGCCGCTTGCGGATCGTCGCCGAAATACACCCAGATATTGCCCTGCACCTCGTGCGCCCTGTAGGCGGAGGCCGCAACGCGAGCGAAATCGAAGCTCTGCCCGGCGGCCAATGACGGGATCGCCGTGCAGCTGCCGTCGGCGGCGAAGCGCCAGCCGTGATAGCAGCACTCGATCTCCCGCCCGTCGAACCGCCCGGCCGACAACGGCATTCCGCGATGCGGGCAGATGTCGCGCAATGCGAACACCCTATCGTCGCCGCCGCGGCCGAGCACCACCGGCGCGCCGAGCATCGTGCGCGCAACGAGCCGGCCGCGCCGCACCGCCCGGCTCGGCGCCGCGTAATACCAGGCCTCGCGCAGCGGTGCCGCCGCGTCCTCCACCGGATGTGCTCCTTTGACTGGGCTGCGAGGCTATCGCTTCGCCGCCCCAGCCGCTATTTTCCCGACCCTCGACAGTGTCGCGAATTTCGGGCGCAAAATCAGCCGTGCTGCGCATCGTTCGACATCCCGGCCCCGCATCCGGCCATCCGCGCGGCGCGGTCTTGGCGATGGGCAATTTCGACGGGCTGCATAAAGGCCATGCGGCGCTGATCGGCGCGGCGCGCGACCGCGCCCGCGCCGCCGGCGCCCCGGCGGCGGTATTGACCTTCGAACCGCACCCGCGCGCCGTCTTTCTGCCAGAGGGCGAGCCGTTCCGCCTGACCCCGCTCCGGGTCAAGCAGCGCGAGATCGCGCGGCTCGGTGTCGATCTGTTGTTCGTGCAGCATTTCGACCCCGCCTTCGCGCG
This sequence comes from Allostellaceae bacterium, assembly GCA_035277405.1. GTDB lineage: Bacteria > Pseudomonadota > Alphaproteobacteria > ATCC43930 > CGMCC-115725 > DATARH01. The sequence continues at coordinate 1,855 of DATEKP010000176.1, forward strand.
GCGCAGCGCCGAATCGTTCATCGACGAATTGCTGCTCGGCGCGATCGGCGCCAGCCACGTCGTCGTCGGGCACGACTGCTCGTTCGGCAACCGCCGGCGCGGCACCGCAGATCTATTGCGCGAGGCCGGCGCCGCCCAGGGCTTCGGCGTCACCGTCATCGAGCCGGTGCGCAGCCCGGACGCCGCGGTTTATTCCTCGACACGTATCCGCGAATTGCTGCGCGAGGGCCAGCCGCGCGCCGCCGCCCTGCAGCTCGGCCGCGCCTGGGAGATCGACGGCCGCGTCATGGTCGGCGACCGGCGCGGCCGCACGATCGGCTTTCCGACCGTCAACATCGGGCTCGGCGACTATCTGCGCCCGGCCTTCGGCGTCTACGCCGTGCGGGTGTCGGGGGACGGCCCGGACGACCCGTTCGCCGGCCGTACCATCGACGGGGTCGCCAATCTCGGGCTGCGCCCGACAATCGGCACCCCCGAGCCGCGCCTCGAAGCCAACCTCTTCGATATCGACCAGGACCTCTACGGCCGCCACCTGCGCGTCGAACTGGTCGATTTCATCCGCCCGGAACGGAAATTCGCCGGCCTCGACGCGCTGAAGGCGCAGATCGCCGAGGACGCCGCGAGAGCGCGAGAGATATTGGGGAAATTATAGAATTAAAAGCACGGCATCGACGCATCAAAGGACAGGAATTTGCCTGGTATTAAGCCTCAGCGGATCCGGGATCCAATCCATAACCTAATCGAATTCGACTCCGATCAGTTCGAACAGACGATTTGGCAGGTCATTCAGACGCCACCATTCCAACGGTTACGCAGGATACGGCAGCTTGGCTTTTCCGAATTCGTTTTCCCCGGAGCCACGCATACCCGATTTGCGCATTGCCTCGGAGTTTTCCACATCGCCCGCCAGCTAATGCAGGTAATTCAACGCTATGTGGGGTCAAATAAAGGACAGTATCGACTGCACCAGGCACAGGTCGCCATTGCAGCGGCCCTCGTACACGATGTGGGTCATGGCATGTTTAGCCATTCGTTCGAGGAGATCGGCAAAAAGCTGAATCTC
>DATEKP010000177.1:0-2675 GCA_035277405.1 Allostellaceae bacterium
CCCGAGGGCAGGCGCCGCCGCGCCGCGGCCGGATCGCCGCCGCCCGGCAGGTGCACGCCGTCCGCCCCCACCGCGATGGCGGCGTCGATGTCGTCATGCACCGTGACGATCGCGCCGCGTTCATGGCCGAGCGCCACGATGTCCCGCAGCAGCGCACGGCGCTCCTCCGGCGGCAGGTCCTTTTCGCGCAGGCTGAACCAGCGGCAGCCGCCGCGGAACGCCGCCGCGGCCGCATCCAGAAGCGGCCGCGCCGCCTGGCGGCGGTCGGAGATGACGAGGAGCGGCGGCTGCGGCAGCGGCATCGCGCGGCAGCGTACCAACCGCGCGCCCGCCATGCTACGCGGCCGGGTTCAGCTCGACCTTGAGCCAACCCGGCTGGTGCGCGTCGAAGGCCTTGTAGGCGTCGATCGCGCTCTGCATCGGCTCGGTCTTGGTGAGGATTTTCCTCGGGTCGAGGACGCCGCCGGCGACGAGGTCGAGCAGGTGCGGGATGTATTTGCGGTGGTTGCAGTTGCCCATCCTGACCGTCAGGTTTTTGCTCATCGCCTGGCCGATCGGGAAATCCTGCTGGGTGGGCGGGTAGACCCCGATGATCGCGAGGGTGCCGGCCTTGGCGAGCGCCGCGACGGCCCACGCCAGCACCTGGCCCGGCGCGTCGCCCGGTTGCCATTGATGACCGTCGCCGCCGCCCGGAGTGACGGCCGCCGCCGCCGATTTTAGCGCCTCGCCGGCGCGCGTTCCGGTCGATGCGGCCGGGCCGTGATGGGCGCGCTCGGCATCGACCCCGACCGCGTCGATCGCGCGATCGACGCCGATCCCGCCGGTCACGTCGAGGATCGTCGCGACCGGGTCCTCGCGCTCGAAATCGACGATCTCGGCGCCCTGCCGCTGCGCCATTTCGAGCCGGTCGGGATGATGGTCGATCGCGATGATGCGCCCGGCGCCCATCAGCCGCGCGCTGGCGATCGCGAACTGCCCGACCGGCCCGCAGCCGAACACGGCGACCGTCGAGCCGTCGTGGATATCGGCGAGATCGGCGGCGAACCAGCCGGTCGGGAAGATGTCTGACACCAGGATCGCCTGATCGTCGCTGACGCTGTCCGGGATCTTGACCATGCCGACATGGGCGAACGGGATGCGCGCCTTCTCGGCCTGCAATCCGTTCCACGGCCCGGTCTCCCGCGGGCCGCCGAAAAACGCGGTGCCGGCGCGCGCGCCGTGCGGGTTGGCGTTGTCGCACTGCGCGAAATAGCCGGCGCGGCAGTAGGCGCAGGTGCCGCAGGCGATCGTCGAGCCGATCACGACGCGGTCGCCCTTGCGAAAATTGCGCACCATCGACCCGACCTCCTCGACGATGCCGACCCCCTCGTGTCCGAGCACCGTGCCCGGGCGCATATCGGCCATCGAGCCGCGCACGAAATGCAGATCGGTGCCGCAGATCGCCGACGCGGTCAGGCGCACGATCGCGTCGGTCGGGTCCTCGATCCTGGGTTCGGCGACATCCTCAAGACGGATGTCGCCGACGCCATGAAATACAACGGCTTTCATCGCGCGGCTCCTTGGCATGATCAGTCAAACTGCCAACGGGGCCGCGATTCGCCGGGTTCCGCTCCCGTGATTTCAGGCTAACTTCCGTAAAGCATAAGACTACAGGAGGGTCCCGGCTTGCGTCGGGGCGACAAGCGAAGAAGCGAGCCGCGCCCGCTCAGTGCGTGACGAGGCGGCGCTCGATTGCGGCGGCCTTGATCGCCTTCTGCAGCTTCTCGAAGGCGCGCACCTCGATCTGGCGCACCCGCTCGCGCGAGATACCGTATTGCTGCGACAGGTCCTCGAGCGTTGTCGGGTTCTCCTTCAAGCGCCGCTCGGTCAGGATGTGGCGCTCGCGGTCGTTGAGGTGGGTCATCGCCTTGCCGAGCAGGTCGCGGCGCAGCCCCAGTTCCTGCTGCTCGCCGAGGCGGGTCTCCTGGCTCTCGCTCTCATCGACCAGCCAGTCCTGCCATTCGCCCTCGCTGTCGCTCCTGAGCGGCGCGTTCAAGGAATGGTCGGGGCTGGCGAGGCGGCGGTTCATGCTGATGACGTCGGCTTCCGGCACATCGAGCTCGGTGGCGATCTTCTTCAGATTCTCGGGCGAGAGGTCGCCCTCCTCCATTGCCTGCAACTGGCCCTTCAGCTTGCGCAGGTTGAAGAACAGCTTTTTCTGCGCCGCCGTGGTGCCCATCTTCACCAGCGACCACGAATGCAGGATGTATTCCTGGATCGCCGCGCGGATCCACCACATCGCGTAGGTCGCCAGGCGGAAGCCGCGGTCCGGGTCGAAGCGCTTGACCGCCTGCATCATCCCGACATTGCCCTCCGAGATCAGCTCCGACAGCGGCAGCCCGTAGCCGCGGTAGCCCATCGCGATCTTCGCGACAAGGCGCAGATGGCTGGTGACCAGCCGATGCGCCGCCTCGGGGTCCTCGCGCTCCTTCCAGCGCTTCGCCAGCATGTACTCCTCGTCCGGCTCCAGCATCGGGAACTTGCGGATCTCCTGCAGATACCGCGTCAGGTTGCCCTCGCCGGAAACGGACGGGACCGAAAGGGTGGCCATTCTCTTTATAAAGCTCCGATGGGTGCCGTGTGTGGCGAACGCCAGCAGCCGGGCAGGCGATCCACGGCACAATCGCTCCCCTGCC
>DATEKP010000178.1:0-2546 GCA_035277405.1 Allostellaceae bacterium
GATTAACAGATGCGTTTTGCGCGCCACCTCGCCGAGGATCGCGTCGCGGTGATCGACCTCGCCGGCGAGATGCCGCGTCAGGCAGGCGCCGCAATAGCCAAGCTCGCAGGACGTGCGGGTCTCGACCCGATGCCGGCGCAGCACGTCGATAATCGTCGCGCCGGGCGGCACGTCGTATTCGCCGCCGCCGCGGGCGAGGCGCACGCGAAACGGCCGGTCGTCCTCGATCCGCGCCGGCGGCGCGGCGCCGGGGCCGGCGAAGTATTCGCAATGCACGCTGCCCGCCGGCCAGTGCGCCGACGCGGCGGCGGCAGCGGCCATCATGCCGGCCGGGCCGCAATAATAGAGATGCGTGCCGGGCTCCGGCTGCTGCAGCAGCGCGGCGATGTCGAGGCCCCGAGCCGGGTCGCCGCCGTCGTAATGGAACACAACGCGGCCCATCGCCGCGAGCAGGTCCAGTTCCTCCCGGAACGCCGCCTTCTCCGGCGAGCGGGCGCAGTAATGCAGGCGGAAATCGGCGTGGCGGCGTTTGAGTTCGGCGATCATCGCCATGATCGGTGCGATCCCGATGCCGCCGGCCAGCAGCAGATGCCGCTCGGCCGCCTCGGCAAGCGGGAAATGGTTGCGCGGCAGCGACACATCGAGCAAGTCGCCGACCCGCACGCTGTCGTGCAGCCGCCGCGACCCTTCGCCCGCAGCCTCGCGCAAAACGGCGATGCAATAGCGCCGCCGCTCGCCAGGGTCGTTCCACAGCGAATAATCGCGCCAGATGCCGCCCGCGACCCGCACGCCGATATGCGCTCCGGCCGCGAAGCGCGGCAGGTCGCGCCCGTTCGGATCGACCAGCTCGTAACCGTTGATGTCCTCGGCCAGATAGAGGATCGAGCGGACGCGCAATTGCATGCCCCGTTATCGGCGCATCCTGGCCGAACGCAAGGCGAAAAGCGGCCGCTCCTTACGAGCGGCGGCCGAGCGACCGGGCGATGCCCCACAGGCTGACCGCGATCCAGAACCCCTCGATCACCACCGACGGGAAATTCCACTCGAACAACAGCGAGACCAGGATCAGCAGTGCCCCCAAGAGATTCGCGAGCGGGAAGCGCCAGTCCTCGGAGGACAGCCAGCGCTGCTGGTTGGCGAAGTAGGCGGTGATCAAGACGCTGGCGCCGACAATCCCGACAATATCGTAGCCGGCGATGCGCATCGACGGAGGCTGGGCCGCGCGCCCGCCTCAATCGCCCTTCAGGTCGCGCGCCTCGGGCAGGAACAGGTCCTGCCAGGAGGCCGGTTGCCGCTTCAACCGCCCGACCTGGTGCATGAATTCGGCGAGTCGCATGATCCCGGCCGAGGCGGCGCGGTAGGCGAGATCGGGGTCGCCGATCATGTCGCTCAAATCCTCGAGCGGGATGTCCTGGTCCTTGACCGTGGCGGCGAACATCTCGGCGGCGGCGCCCGGCGTCTTGGCGATCAAATCGTCGGCTGATTGCAAGGCGGCGAGGATCGCCTTGCACAATTCGGGGCTGCGTTCATGCAGGCGCATCGTCGTCGCCAGCACGGTGACGCTGTGCGGCCCGGCAATGTCGAACGAGTCCATGACGCGGTGGATCTTGGGGTCGCCAAGCTCGTCATCGGCGTAAGGGGTGCGCGAGAAATGCGCATCGATGCTGCCCTTGCCCGACAACAGCGCGTCCGTCGCGGCGGCGTCCGGTTGTGCCACGACAAAGCGGTCGAGCTGGTCGTAATGCTCCGGCCCCCATTCCTGCGCCGCCGCCATCTCCAGCATCAGGGCCGGGCCTGACGTCTTCAGCGCCGGCACCGCGATATGGTCCTTGGGGCCGAAATCGCGGATCGTGCGGATCGTCCGGTTACGGCTGACCAGCACGTAAGGCCGCTGCGCCAGAGCGCCGATCGCGCGCACCTGCGGCGGCGTATCGCCATCGGCGGCGATGAGGAACGGCGCGACCTCGGCCGCCGCCAGATCGGTTTCGCCCTTGGCCAGCGCGTCGAGCGGATCGCCGGCAGGCGCGCTCCACGCGATCTTGACCTCGCCGAGCCCCATCGACTCGGCGACCCGCTCGATCAGGTGCTCGTGCTGCATCACGACGAGCGGCAGGGCGACAAGATCGAGCGGGCGAGCGATGCGCAATGGCGCGGCCTGGGCCGAGGCTGGGCGCGCGGCGAGGCCGGCGCCGACCAGCAGCGCGGCGGCGATCAGCTCGCGGCGGCGCATGCCAAAGACCATGCCAGCGGCTCGTACCAGGCGGCGGGGAACCCGGCGGCGTCGCGCGCGGCTCGGTTGAACGGCGGCTTCGGCACGCCCGTGAAATACCGCTGCACACTGTCGCGAAACGCCGCCTGCGGGTCGCGGCTGCGCGCCCGGCACACCCGCTCGAACCAGCGCATGCCGGCCGCGACATGGCCGATCTCGTCCTCGTAGATGCGCGCGAGGACCGCGGCGCTCTCGGCGTCGGCGGCGCGTTCGAGGCGGCGGATCATCTCCGGAGTTACGTCGAGGCCGCGCGCTTCCAGCACCAAGGGCACGATGG
>DATEKP010000179.1:0-2742 GCA_035277405.1 Allostellaceae bacterium
CGCGGCGGCGATCCAATCGTTCATCGTCGTCGAGGCGGCGGGGCGGCTGCTGCCGCTGTCGCGGGACGCGGTCGTCGAGCTGATCGAAACCGTGCCGTGGACTCGCGTGCCGCGCGCGCCGCCCGCGCTGCTGGGGATCGCGCTGCTGCGCGGCGGCGCGCTGCCGATCGTGTCGCTGGCGGCCCTTCTCGGGCTGCCGCAGGATCGGGCGCCGGGCGCGTTGGCCGCGACCGAACTCTATGGACACCGGCTGCTGTTGGCGATCGACCGCATCGTCGGGTTGCGGCAGTCCGCCGCCGGCGGCGAGCCGGCCGATATCGCCGCGATGCTGCCGGAGGAGATCCGCCGCATCGTCCTTGGCTTCGAGGCGGATGCCGAGATCGGCTTGTCGCCGGCATCGCCGGAGGGCGGCGCAGCGGGCGAATACTTGGCGTTCTCGCTGGCCGGACAGGATTTCGCGGTACGCGTCGCCTGCGTCGATTGCATCGTCGAGCCGCGGCCGCTGATCCCGCTGCCGCGCCCGGCCAACGCCCCCGATGCGGCCGGCGCCATCCTCGGCGCGATCGAATGGTCGGGCCGAATTCTGCCCGTCGCGGCGCTGCAATCGCGCCTCGCCGGGCTGGGCCTCGGGTTGCCTGCCGACTGGGCGCCGGGAGCCTTTGTGATCCTGCGCGATGACGACGGGTTCGGCGCGGTCGCGGTCGATCGGGTGAAGCAGGTGCTGCGGCTGCGGGCGGACGAGATCGGGCCGCCGCCGAACGTCCGCGGCGTCATTGAAGCGGTTGCCGCGCCGGCGCAAGGCGGGCCGCTGTTCATCATCGCCCCCGCGCGCCTGTGGGGCCGCGAATGACGGCGGGGGCACGGCGATGACGAGCGTCGGCGCGCTGCGCGTCCTTGTCGTCGACGATCTCGGGTTCATGCGCATCGCGCTGCGCCAGATCGTCGAGACTGACGGCGACATGCGCGTCGTCGGCGAGGCGCGCAACGGCGAGGAGGCCGTTGCCTTGGCGCGCGAGCTGAAGCCGGACGTCGTGACGATGGACGTCGAGATGCCGGTCATGGACGGCATCGAGGCGACGCGCCGCATCCTCGGCGAGGTGGCGCCGAAGCCAATCGTGATCATGGTCAGCAGCTACACGCAGGCCGGCGCAGTCGCGACGATCCGGGCGCTCGAGAGCGGCGCCAGCGATTTCGTCTCGAAAGAATCGGCCTTTGCCAAGACCGATCTCGGCCGCATCGATTCCGAACTGCGCGATAAAATCCGCGCATTGGCGCAGCGCCGTCTGCTGGCCGAAGGCGTCCCCTCGCCGGCCGCCGCGGTTCCGCACGATGCGCGGCGCAAGCCGGCGGCCCGCACTCCGTGCGAACCGAGAGGGCCGATCGATCTTGTCGCGATCGCGGTATCGACCGGCGGGCCGGAAGCGCTCAGCAGGTTGCTGCGGGCATTGGGTCCGATCGCCGCGCCGGTCGTGATCGCCCAGCACATGCCCGAGTTCTTCACCGCCTGCCTCGCCGAATCGCTGGCGCGCGACACCGGGCTCACGGTCCGCGAAGGCGTGCATCGCGGCCCGGTGCCGCCCGGCGAGATCACGGTCGTACCCGGCGCCCGCGACGGTATTATCGCGCCGCGGCCGGGCGGATTCGAGCTGCGCCTGACGCTCTCCGGCGGCACCGTCCACCCGTCGGGCGACGTGCTGTTCGAATCGGCGGCGATGGCGGCACGCCAGCCGGTCGCGGTGATCCTGACCGGAATGGGCGACGACGGCACGCGGGGCGCCGCCCGATTTGCCCGCCGCCACCTGCCGGTGCTGGTGCAGCAGCCCGACAGCTGCGTCGTGGCCGGCATGCCGAGCGCCGCGATCGAAGCGGGCGTCGCCAGCCAGGTGCTGAGCCTGCACGACATCGCGCGCAACCTGCGGAAATGGGCTGCGCCGGAGTTCCATCCGCGCAACGCTGAGATGGCAAGATCATGAGCAAAAAGCAGATCCTCGTCGTCGACGATTCGTTCATCATGCGCACGATCATCAAGGATATTGTCGACAGCGACCCCGAGCTCGAGGTCGCCGGCTTCGCCGAGAACGGCAAGGTCGGATTGCAGCGCGTGCGCGAACTGAAGCCGGACGCGATCCTGCTCGATCTGGAAATGCCCGAAATGTCGGGCATCGACATGCTGAAGCGGCTCGTGCTGCTCGGCAAGGCAAAGGTCATCGTCGTCTCGTCGGTCGGGCAGACCGGGTCGCCGCAGGCGATGGAGGCGCGCCGGCTCGGCGCAGTCGATGTGATCGCCAAGCCGTCGGGGGCGATGAGCCTCGATCTGCAGGCCAAGAAGGGGCACGAGATCGTGCAGTCGCTGCGCCGCGCGCTGGCGCTCGATCCGGGCGACGGCGGGTAAGGCCGGGAGCCGCAATCGGACGCGGGCGATGGACACGCTGGCCGACACGCTGTGGCATGAATTTGCCGTCGAGAGCGAGGAGCACTTGCAGGCGGTCGAGCCGATGCTGGCGCGCGCCGACCCGCAGCAGTCGAGCGCGGTCGACATCGCCCAGCTGTTCCGCTCGTTCCATTCGGTCAAGGGCCTGGCCCGGGCGATGGACGTGCTGGGCATGGAAGGGGTGGCGCATCACGCCGAAAACATCCTGGGGCTGGTCCGCGACGGGCGCGTCGGGCTGACGCCGGCGCTGGCCGATCTCTTGCTGCAGTCGGTCGATGCGCTGAAACGGATGCGCGATGTCGTCGCCGCCG
>DATEKP010000180.1:0-4241 GCA_035277405.1 Allostellaceae bacterium
CGCGGCGTCCCCGGCATCCGCCGCGAGCAGAAGATAGACGTCGGCAAGAGAGGCGGCCGACGAGGGGTCCGTGACCGCGACGATGGCGCCGCGGTGCCGGCAGTCTTCGGCTGCCTGTGCGAGCGCCTGCGGTGCGCCGCCGACAAGGTGCAGCTTGACGCCGGGAGCGGCAGCGGCGCGGGCAAGCGCGATCCCGACCTCATTGCCGATTCCGGTGATCACGATATTGCGGTTCGCCGTCCGCGATGGGCGGGCAGCGAATTGCTCAGCGGTCACCGGCGGCAATGGGTATAACCCGTGCTCCAGGCGCTCGATGAACCCGGCGATCGCGCAATCCTGCGACGCCCGCTCGTAATAGCCGCCCTTGACCTGCGTCGCCCCGACGAGCGCGCGCAGGAAGGCGGCAGCCAGCTCGGCGTCGGGCCGCGGCTGGGCGTGCCAGAAGCGGTCGAGCGGCTCCTGGCATGTCAGACCGGCCATGTTGAACACCGCATTGCCGAGCACCTTGACCGGCACGCCGAGGTACAGCGCGGTCAGGCCGACCGTGCTGTTGATCGTGACGACGCCGGCGGCGTTGCGCAACAGCTCGGTCGGGGTGCCGCCGGGCAAGGCGAAGACGCGGCCGGCGACGCCGTGCCGCCGCGCCAGCCGGGCGATCATCCGGTCCCAGCCGACAAGCCCGTTGTCGAGCGGATGTGCGACAAAGACGAGCTTCCTGCGACTGCCGCTCGCGGCGAACGAGGCCACGATCTCGGCCGCCGCCTCCCGCACGTCGCGAAAACGTGAGTGCGCGCGGATCTGAAAATCTGTGGAGATTTGCAGCGGCACGAGAAAATACGCCCCGCTCTCGGCCTGAAGCCGCTCTTTGGCCGCGGCCGTGCGGCGCGACGTCAGCAGCTTCTTCGGGCGCGACCGCAGCCAGCCCGCGTATTCGACGAACGGGTGGTAAATGCTGTGATAGCGGTAGCGCGGGTACAGCGGACGGCCGAACACGAGACCGAGATTGTAGGCGATGTCGAGCGCCGCGATCAGCCAGAACGGCGTGTGAAAGCGCAGCCCGAGCTCCGGCTCGGGGCAACGCGCGGCGAGCTCGCGAATGGCGGCCGGCTCGCGCGGGAAGCGCGAATAGGTCGTCATGCCGTCGTATTCGAGCGTGATCCAGTCCGGTCGGACATAGCCGAGATCGGTGGCGATGACCGCGATGCCGCGGGCTCTCGCTTCTTCGGCAGCCACGATGTGATAGGGACGGCGGTCGCCATGCACCACCAGGTGGGTCACCCGGTGGCGGTCGAGCGCGTCGCCGACATGGCGGCGCCAGTCCGCGAACGACCCGCGGTAATTATCCGCCGGCAGATGCCAGAACAGCCGGTCGCCGAGATGCAGGTTGATGCGGTGCACGCGGTGGCCGCGCGCAATCAGGGCGCGCCCGAGGCGATCGAAGAAATTGGAGATCGGCCCCTGCAAAAACAGGAACGAGCGCGGCTCGCGATTGGCGGTGGCCGGTGCGCGCTGCATTGCCGCCAATTGCCCGCTATGCCGGATCGAATGCCGAAACGCTGCCGCGGCGCTGCCAGCGCTGACGCCCAAGGCCGAGGCGCTCCAGCAGATCGACCGATCGCCAGTACCACAACGGCTTGCGCAGCCACAGCGCCGCCGGCGCCCACGGGTCGAGGCCGCTCCACGGCAGAAACGGGTTGCGCCGCCCGAACGCCCAGAGCTCGACGCGCGTGGTCGGCCGCAGGCTCGCCCCGCGCGCGTGAAAGCCGAAGGTGTCGGCGACGATCAGCGTGTTGGCCGGCGCGGCGAGCGCCCGCGGCGGCGGCAACCCGAGTTCGTCAAGCTCGGCGGGCGAGATCGCGCGCACCAGCCGATGCGGGTCCCGCGGCGCCCCGCCGCTCGCCGCGATGCTCATCCGGCGCTCCCAATCGAGCCGCTGCGGCGTCAGCCGGTGGGATCCCGGCACATAGACGAACGGCATCGCGTCGGCTGTCACCTCGGTCAGGAACAGCCAAGCCTTGACGGTCGGGTGGAAGGTGTCGGTATGCAGGGCGGTCTGCGGGTCGGGAGGCCCGGCAACCGCCCGGCTGAGGACCGTTTGCAGATAGACCATCGGCGCCGCTGCCGACGATCCGGCGTAGCTGACGAGACCGCGAAAACGCGGCGATTGCAGCAGCGCGCGCGCCGCCGGCAGGCGGTCGAGCACCGCCGGATCGAGCGCGATGTGACGGGTGATCGTGTCGCCTTCCGCCATTTCGCGCGCCGGCGCCTGCAATGCCTTCACCTGCGCCAGCAGCTCGCGAAACACTTCCGCCGGCAGGAAGTCGCGCCTGACGATGAAGCCGTCGCGGTCGAACCGCTCGCGGTCTTCGCGAGGGACCAGTCGCGCCAGCCGCCGCCGCCGCGCCTCCGCGAGCCGCCAGGCGGCGCTGACGCGCAGCGTGTGCAGCCCGCGCTCGTTGAGCCGGCGGCTGCCGAGCACCGGGTTGCGCGCGAAAAACTTTTCCTGTGTTAAAACCTGCGCGCACCAGAACGGCATCAGCACGGCGTAACGCACGAGCGACGGCATTGCGCTGTTCGACTCCCCCCAACCCCGACCGCCTTGGACAACCGGCGGCGCCGGACACCGCCAACAGGTGCTGCAAGCTTCTCAGACGCGGCGCACCGCTCGCCCGTTCAGCCGGCCGTCGCCGCAACGGACCGCGATCACATGCGATCGTGCAGCGGCACGGCGCGATTAACCATTTCACCCCAGCCGCGGGAATTTCGGCTCGATCGCCCGCCTTGTCCACGACTTTCTTTGCCGCTTCACAATCCTCGCGTTGGCTCACCGCGGGTTTGTGCGGCCGGCGCAGTCAGACGACGCGGGCGGCGCGCAGTGCCGCGATTTCGTCTGGCCGGTATCCGAGTTCGGCGAGCACCGAATCGCTGTCGGCGCCGAGTCGCGGCGGCGGCGTCTCGATGCTCGGGCCGCCATGGGCAAATTTGAAGGCGGCAAGCGGGACCGCGAACGGCCTATCCGCTCCGGATGCGCCGGCATGGCGGTGGACGACGCCGCGGCTGGCGAGATGCGGGTCCTGGATCGCCTCCGCCATCGGCCGCACGCGCGCCGCCGGCACATGCCGCGTCTGGAAGAACTGCTCCCACTCGGCGGCGGTGCGGGTCTTGATGATCGCGGCGAGCACGGCCGCCTCATGCTCGCGCTGGTCCTCGCGGGCTTCGTTGTCGGTTTTGATCATGTCCGGCCGCTCCAACACCGTCCACAGCCGCCGCTGCTGGCCGAGGTTGCTGGCGCCGATCATCAGCAGGCCGTCTCTCGCCTCGTAGGCGCTGTTGGTGGCGTAGGGCTGCTTGTTGCCATGCGGTTTCGGCTCGCGGCCGTTCCACGAATAGCCGGTCAGGTGCGAGCTCATCAGAATCATCGCGACATCGAGCATCGCGAGATCGATTCGCTGTCCCTTGCCGGTGCGCTCGCGCTGGAACAGCGCGCTCGCCAGCGCGAAGGCCGCCATCGTGCCGGTCGCGTAATCGACGGCCGGCGCGCCGAACTTGATCGGGTTGACATCCTCGGTGCCGGTCATCGCCATCAGCCCTGAGGTTGCCTGGATCACGTGGTCGTAGGCGGTCTGCTCGCGGCGCGGGCCGTCCTGGCCGAAGGCCGAGATCGAGCAGTAGACGAGCCGCGGGTTGATCTGCGCCATCGCCTCATAGCCAAGGCCGAGCGCGGCGAAGGCGCCCGGCCGGTAGTTCTCGACCAGCACGTCCGAGCGCGCCGCCAGCCGCCGCAATACCTCGCGCCCGGCCTCCTGCTTCAAGTCGAGCGTCAGCGAGCGCTTGTTCGAGGCCTGGGTCAGGAACGAGGTGCCCATCCCGGCGCGGTTGAGGGCGCGGTCGGTGCCGCTGCCGCGGCTCTGGTCAGGGTCGTCGGGGTGCTCGATCTTGATCACGTCGGCGCCGAGCACGGCCAACTGGTAGGCGGCGAATGGGCCGGCCAGCACGTGCGTGACGTCGATGATGCGGATCCCCTCGAACGGTCGGGTCATGACACTCTCCGAACTGGCTTGATGCGCCGATCCTGTCGCGGCTGCCGCTGATCGAGCAAGACGCTTGCCGCGGCAGGGCGATCGGGCATTATGCAACCGTCGGATTTGTCGGCAAGGCGGGGATGCGCGGCAGACGGAACGCAATCGCGGCGCGCGGCGCGCGGCTCGCCGCAATCGCGGCGGCCGCGGCAATCGCCGGCA
>DATEKP010000181.1:0-14670 GCA_035277405.1 Allostellaceae bacterium
AGATCGTCAGGTGCGTCGGACATCTTGCGATCCTCTGTGTCGAGTCTCTTCCGGGTGAACATGGAAGGGCTAGTCCGTCAGGTTGCTGTGGGCCGTGGGCGAAAACCGGTCGAGGACGCGATCAGGAAGCCGAGAGCCGCGCCGCCTCCGGCCGCAACCCCTCGAACAGGTGCACCATGAAAGCCGTCGCGACGACCGGCGCGACAAGGTTCACGAATGGCAGCGCAAACAGGCCCGCGATCACTACGCCCCCGGCAAACAGGCGCCCGGCGAAACGCTGGCGCACCGCTCGGGTCGCCGTCACATCGAGCCGTCTCAACGCGACCACCTCGAAATACTCGCGGCCGAAAAGGTACCCGTTCAGCCCGAGGAAGACAAAAAAATTTATACCCGGCGCCAGCACATACACCGGCAGTGCCAAGAGATTTACAAGGATCGTGAGGGACATAAGCCGCGCCGTCGCGGCGATCGTCTCTCCGATCGAGACATGCCGCGGCGGTCCCCGCTGCGGATAGTCCAGGGCTTCGACCGTGCCGGCGATTCGATCAAGAAAAAGCCCGAGGACCATCGTCGAGACCGCCGGAAACAACAACCAGGTCAGGCCCAATACGGCGAGTACGCCGAGAATTTCGACAAGCCATTCGAGCGGGCGCCAGCCGAAACTGACGGCGCAGTTCAGAACGAGCGCCAGTGCCAGCCACAAGAGCGCGAAGCAGGCGGCGGCGATCGCTAGGCTCCACGCCACGATGCGGCGCAACGCTGGGGCCGAGAGATCGGTAAAGGCGCGGGCAAGAGCGACAAGCATGTCCGGTCCGCTTCTACGCGAACCGGACATCCCCGCCAATGGCGAACCGCACCGGCCGCCCCGCCGTTGTTGTCGTATGGTGGGCCGCCCCTATACTCCGCCCGCCTATAAAACCGGAACCTGGAGAATGCCGCGCATGGCTCCCGCCGCCCTCGACGTCGTCGGCATCGGCAACGCGATCGTCGACGTCATCGCCCGCGCCGACGAGGGCTTTCTCGCCGATCAGGAGCTCGCCAAGGGCGCGATGACGCTGATCGACGCCGAGCATGCCGAGGCGCTCTACCGCAGGATGGGGCCGGCGATCGAAAGCTCGGGCGGGTCGGCCGGCAACACGATGGCGGGGCTTGCCTCGCTGGGCGGCCAGGGCGGCTATATCGGCAAGGTGCGCGACGACCTGCTCGGCGCCGTGTTCCGCCACGACATCGGCGCGATCGGGGTGCGCTTCGAGACGCCGGCCGCGACCTCGGGGCCGGGGACGGCGCGCTGCCTGGTGCTGGTGACGCCCGACGGGCAGCGCACGATGGCGACCTATCTCGGCGCCTGCGCGCAACTCGGCCCCGAGGACATCGACGCCGATTTGATCGCCGCCGCCCAGGTGACCTATCTCGAAGGCTATCTCTACGACCCGCCGCGCGCGCAGGAAGCCTTCCGCGCTGCGGCGGCAATTGCCCACCGCGCCGGCAGGCGGGTCGCATTGACCTTGTCGGACCCGTTCTGCGTCGCGCGGCATCGCGCGGCGTTTCGCGCGCTGGTCGCCGGCGATATCGACATCCTGTTCGCCAACGAGGCGGAAATCTGCTCGCTCTACGAGACCGACGAGTTCGCGGCGGCGGCGGCGGCGGTCAAGGGCCAAGTCGCGGTCGCGGCACTGACCCGCAGCGCGCACGGCAGCCTTGTTCTGGCCCACGGCGAAGCGCACGACGTGCCGGCCGCGCCGGTGCCGCAGCTCGTCGATACCACCGGCGCGGGCGACCTATACGCGGCCGGCTTCCTCTACGGCTTGACCCGCGGCCTTCCGCTCCCCATCTGCGGCGCGGTCGGCAGCCTGTGCGCCGCCGAGATCATCAGTCATGTCGGCGCCCGCCCGGAGACCGACCTCTCGGAATTGGTGCGGGCATCGGGCCTGCTTTAGCCTCCCCCCCTTTGCCGGGCTTGGATCGGCCGCGGCGTTGCCTGATTCCGAGGATTTTTGAAGGAGGAGGAGGCTGTTCCGGGCGTACCGATCAGGGCAGTTTCAATCCTGTCAGGCTGGTTGTGTATCGAAAACCACATCGCCCTCGCGGAACGTGATCCAGGGCTGCTTGCTTCGGGTCCAAAAGTGCGTCGTCGGGTGCGGCCAGGACGTATCGTCGAGTGTGCCGGCGCGGACGACCAGCCTGCCGTTCCTGGGCACGCCGGAAATCCAGCTGCCGCATTAGCGCAGCTTGCCGCACTGGCAGCCGCCCGGGAGCGGAAGCCTTATGGATCTCTCCCTCGCCATCACGGGGGCTGACTACGGCTGTTAGGCCGGCTCCGGAATCCGTCGCAACTCTTCGAGTGATACGCCGCCACGATAGCGGGCCACATACTCGGCCGGATCAACATCAATCCCCGCAGGGTTTCGCCGGAAGGATTCACTCTGCATAAATGCAAGGGTCTCGGCTTCGGTAGCGTAATTTTTGACCGACAATTCCACCCGATTGCCATCAGGGTCCCGGTAGTAAAAGCTGGTAGCCGGACCGTGGTTTGCTGAACGAGTCGGCACGATACAGTGCGCCGCCAGTGCCTCATAACGATCGAATAGATTGTCTATCGACCCGAACTGCATCTGAAAGTGATCCATCCCTGAAACGGTCTGATCGCACTGCCTTAATTCGGCAAAATCAAAAATCAATAACGTCTCGGTGAAAGGAAACTCTGAATAAGGCCGGATAGCGCACATCTGCCTCATCGCACCCGGCCCGAGGTCTTCCCTTCTCTCGCTCTCGAACATTGGCTTGGTATCGAGCACTCGGCTGTACCAGGACTTGAGTGCTTCATACTGGCTCGTTCTCAGCACCACTTCGCCAAAGCGCATCACGATCTTACCCATAACCCATAACCCATATCCCCGGTTCAGCCCGAAGCGGACTCTCCCTTTATTGATCCGCCGCGCAAGCAAATTCTACCGTCCGTAGCAGTTGCACGCCGCCATGCTCGCGGCTCGAGTCCAGCGCCAATGACAGGGCATCGCTCAGCGCTCCCCGCCGGCATGTATCCCCGGCACCGACTCTAGCGCCGTCAGCGGAGCGGGCAGCGGGTGGTCCCAGTTAGCACCCGTCACCCATGCGAAAGCGGGGGTCCAGGGCCAGCGGTAGAGCGGCTGCACATGTCTTCCCGCTTGCGCGGGAATGACGACTTTGTTTGCAGGGACGCTTCTCTCATGTCTTCGATTCGTGCCGATAGCGCCTATTTATCCATCATGGCCGGGCTTGATCCGGCCATCTACGTCGAGCCGGGAAAGTGTTTCAGGTCGCGTGGATGGCCGGGTCACGCCCGGCCATGACGATGAAAAACAAGACCGGCCCGCATGGACATCCGCAACATCGCGATCATCGCGCATGTCGATCACGGCAAGACGACGCTGGTCGATCAGCTGCTGCGCCAATCGGGGGCGTTCCGCGCCAATCAGCAGGTCGCCGAGCGCGCCCTCGATTCGAACGAGCTGGAGCGCGAGCGCGGCATCACGATCCTGGCGAAATGCACCTCGGTCGTCTGGCGTAACGTGCGCATCAACATCGTCGATACGCCCGGACATTCCGATTTCGGCGGCGAGGTCGAACGCATCCTCGGCATGGTGGACGGAGTCCTCGTGCTGGTCGATGCCGCCGAGGGGCCAATGCCGCAGACCAAGTTCGTCGTCGGCAAGGCGCTGGCGCGCGGCCTGCGACCGATCGTCGTGATCAACAAGGTCGATCGCCCCGATGCCCGGCCTGAGGCTGTGCACAACGAGGTGTTCGACCTGTTCGCACTGCTCGACGCCAGCGAGGCGCAGCTCGATTTCCCGACCCTGTTCGCCTCCGGCCGCGACGGCTGGGCGGTGCCTCGGCTCGACCTCGCGCGCCGGGACTTGGCGCCGCTGTTCGAATTGATCGTGCGCCACGTGCCGCGGCCGGCTGCCGACCTTGATGCGCCGTTTGCGATGCTGGCGACGACGCTCGATTACGATCCGTTTTTGGGGCGCGTGTTGACCGGCCGTGTCCATTCGGGCACTGCCCGCCTCAACATGCCGGTCAAATCACTGGCCCGAGACGGAAGCACGATCGAGCAGGCGCGCCTGACCAAGCTGTTGGCCTTTCGCGGTCTCGACCGGCGGCCGATCGAGGAGGCGCAGGCCGGCGACATCGTCGCGGTCGCCGGGCTGCAGCTCACGACGGTTGCCGACACGATTTGCGCGGCCGAGGTCGGGGCGGCGCTGCCGGCCGACCCGATCGATCCGCCGACCTTGTCGATGACGTTCTCGGTCAACGACAGCCCGCTCGCCGGCCGCGACGGCGACCGGCTGACCTCGCGGGTCATCGCCGCGCGCCTCAATCGCGAGGCCGAGGGCAACGTCGCGATCCGGGTGCGCGAGAGCGCCGAGAAGGACGCCGTCGAGGTCGCCGGGCGCGGCGAGTTGCAATTGGGCGTGCTGATCGAGACGATGCGGCGCGAGGGGTTCGAATTGTCGATCTCGCGCCCGCGCGTGCTGTTCCGCACCGATCCCGATGGCGGCCAGCGGCTGGAGCCGATCGAGGAAGTGATCGTCGATGTCGACGAGGAATTTTCCGGGATCGTCATCGACAAGATGAGCCGCCGCAAGGCCGAACTGCAGGATATGCGCCCCTCGGGCGGCGGCAAGTTGCGCCTGTCGTTTCTGACGCCGACGCGCGGCCTGATCGGCTATCACGGCGAGTTCCTCGCTGACACCAGCGGCAGCGGCGTGATGAGCCGGCTGTTTCACGGCTACGCGGCGTACAAGGGGCCGATCGAGGGGCGGCGCAACGGCGTTCTGATCTCGAATGCGCAGGGTGCGGCGGTCGCCTACGCGCTGTGGAACCTCGAGGAACGCGGGCCACTGTTCATCACGCCGGGGACGGATGTTTATGCCGGCATGATCGTCGGCGCCCACAGCCGCGGCAACGATCTCGACGTCAACCCGCTGAAGGGCAAACACCTGACCAACATCCGCACCACCGCCAAGGACGAGGCGGTGCGGCTGACCCCGCCGGTGCCGATGAGCCTCGAACAGGCGATCGCCTATATCGAGGACGACGAGCTGGTCGAGGTGACGCCAAAGGCGATCCGGCTGCGCAAGCGGCTGCTCGACATCAACGATCGCCGGCGGGCGAACCGGGCGGCCGCGGCGGCGGAATAGCCCGCGCCATGACGAGGATGGCGAAGGCGGCAAGGCTCAGCGTCGCGAGCCACCACTCTTCCCAGATGCCCCAGCCGGAGAACGCCACGACGAGAGCCGCAGTGTACGCCCCGCCCGCCGCGGCGGCGTAGAGCCGCGGCCATGCCGCCGCGCCGAGCCGCAACCACAGCCAGCCGGCCAGCAACGCGAACAGGACCGCCCCCGGGGCACCGAGTTCGAGCCAGACCTGCAACGCCGCGTTGTGCGGGTGCAATGGCAAATGCTCCTGCCCCGGGCGGAAATCGTCCTTGCCACCGGGGATCGCGCGGGCCGCGTCGAGCCCCCATCCGGCCAGCGGTTTGTCGGCGATGCGGTCGCCGACAAACGACCAGATCAGCAGCCGGTGGCCGGCCGAGCTTTTGAATGCATCGGCTCTCGCGAATATGGCCGGGAACTGGGCGAGGCGCGGCAATGTGATTGGAGCGGCGAGGATCGCCAGCGACGCGAATGCCGCCGCCAGCCGCATGACGAGGCGGCGCCGCAGGTAGAGCAGCGCGGCCGCCGGCAGGCTTGCCAGCAGCGCCAGTTTGGCCGTCGTGTCGTCGAGCAGATACACCGCACCCGCCATTGCCGTCCCGGCCGCAACTGCCGGCCGCCAGCCGCCGCGCCGGCCGAGCAGAGCTGTAACGGGCAGTGTCATGATGGCGACCCAGGCCGCCACTTGATTGAGCCGCGGTCCGGCGAACGGGCGGATCGTCACGAACCGGCTCAAGCCGCCGGCGCTCGCGAGGTCGACCAGCGCGACGGCGATGCCGATCGCGGTGCCGAGGAGCAGCAGCAGGCTCCAGCGCCACGGCGCCGCGATGCGCGGCGCAGCGGCGGCGAGCGCGAGGGCGGCGGCGAACAGTCCGGCAAGCCGTGCGGCAAGCACGGGGCTGCGCGCCGGAATGATCGACCACGTCGCCGATGCGATGCCCCATAGCAACAGCGTCGCCAGAACCACCACCGGCGGGCCGAGCGAACCGAAACGCGGCGGCCTCGCTGTCGCGATCAGCCCGAGCGCGCTCAGGCCCGCCACCGCAGCGAGCGGCGCCGCGCCGCGCGGCGCTAGCGCCAACAGCGACGGCAGCACCACCGCGCAGAGGCCGAGTGTGGCTTCCGCCCAGCGGCCGCGTGATGCCGAATCTCCGATGCGGGCGTTGCGATGGACGCGCGCCGTCAGTTTGTCATGCTGGCTGGCCCCGCTTGTCGCCACGGCTGCCCCTGTCCTGCCGGCCGGCCGTCGCCTGCCTGCCGCGAGCAGTCGTCGATAGCGGGGCGCCGGTCAAGCGCAAGTCTCATAATCAGGCGGCGCGGCCTTCGTTTGCGATCTCGCCGAGGCGCAACCTCAGGAAGGCGGTGACCGCCGCCTCCTCGGGGTTCATGCCGTATTTGCCGGCATCGCGATCTACCGCCGGCCGGTCGGCCAACGCCTCGAGCAGGCTGCCGTCAAGATAGCCTTCGAGGACGGCCGGGTGGACATAGCAGCGGCGGCAGATCGCCGGCGTATTGCCGAGATGGCCTGCGACCTCCTTGACCGTATCGACAATCGCCTGCTTGCGCTTCGCTACGCTGTCGAGCGGCTCCAGCGCGCACAGCGCCTCGGCGGCCAGGTGGGTCGCCGCCCAGGTGCGGAAATCCTTGGCGGTGATCTCCTCGCCGGCGATCTCCCGCAGGTACTCGTTAACCTCCTCCGAGCCGATGCTGTGCCGCGCGCCGTTGTCGTCGAGATACTGGAACAACTCATAGCCCGGCACATCGCGGCAACCCTTGACGATGCGGGCGAGCCGACGGTCGTTGATGTCGCCCTCGTACTGCTTGCCGCCCTTGCCGCGGAAGCTGAGATGGATATGGCCGCCATCGATCGCGACATGCCGGTCGCGCAACGTGGTCAGCCCGTAGCTCTTGTTGGATTTGGCGTATTCGCTGTTGCCGATGCGGAACAGCGTCAATTCCATCAGCCGCACGATCGCCGCCAGGACCCGCTCGCGCGGCAGGCCAGGGCGTCGCAAATCCGCATCCACCCGCGCGCGGATCGCCGGCAGCACGCGCGCAAAGGTCAGGAGCTTGCCGTATTTCGCCTCGTCGCGCACCTCGCGCCAGCGCGGGTGATAGCGGTACTGCTTGCGGCCGCGCGCGTCGCGCCCGGTCGCCTGCAGATGGCCGTTCGGGTCGAGGCAGATCCACACCTCGCTCCAGGCCGGCGGGATCACCAGCGAGCGGATGCGGCGCAGCGTGTCGATGTCGCGCACCAGCGCCCCGTCCGGCAGGCGGTAGTCGAAGCCGTTTCTGGCAGCGTGGCGGGTGATGCCGGGCATCGCGTCGCTGACATAGCGCAGCCGTGCGCGCCGAACCGCGACGGCCGGGTCGAGCGCCGCTTCCGGCAGAGCCGTCATCTTCCGCCCGTTGATCCGCCGTGCCCGCTGAGCTTGTGCCATCGCATAGGCACCAACGGTGCCCGGCCGGCGGCGGTTCTACAATAATCGTCAGGCATTGGCGGAACCAAACCGGCGGCCGCGGCGTCACGCAAACATCGCGGCTGAACAGGCGGTTAGGAGATGCAGCCATGGCGAGACAGCAGACCCCGGCACAGCGCAAGACCGTCGAACGGGTCATGCACGAATACAAGCACGGCGAATTGAAGACGGCGCGCGGCGCGCGCAAGGTCAAGAACCCGAAACAGGCGGTCGCGATCGCGTTGCACGAAGCCGGCGCCTCGAAATACGAGAGCCCGGCGGAGAACAAGCGCAACCTGCGGCGCACCAAGGCCAAGGAGCGGCGCGGCGAGACCTATCGCGACGAGGCCGAAGGCGGCCGGCGCCGCACCGCGTCGGCAAGCCGCGGCAAATCGCGCGGCAGACGGGGCGCCGCCGAGAGGACCAAGGCCGTGCTGTACGCCGAGGCCAAGCGGCGCAACATCCCCGGCCGCTCGAAGATGAACAAGGGCCAGCTCGAGCGCGCCTTGCACCACTGAGTTTTTAACTCGCCCCCGTCGCGCTCGCCGGGGCAGACTGCGCCGGTGGCAAGCGCGGAGGGGGCGGATGCAATTCGGTTTCAACCTGCCGAACAGCGGCGCATTGGCGGCGCCGGAAACGATGGCGCGGATCGCCCGGGAGGGCGAGGCGCTCGGCTTCGAATACCTGACCTTGACCGACCACATCGTGCTGCCCGATCTCGCCGAGCCGGGCTACCCCTATTCCGAGAGCGGCGCGTTCTATTCGCTCGACAGCGCGCATCGCCACGAGATGCTGACGGCTGCGGCCTGGCTGGCAGCGATCACGCCCCGGCTGCGCCTCGTCCTGGCGGTGCTCGTGGTGCCTTATCGGCCGGCGGTATTGGCGGCAAAGCAGCTTGCGACGATCGATATGCTGTCCGGCGGTCGGTTGACGATCGGGATCGGCGCCGGCTGGCTGAAAGCCGAGTTCGACGCCGTTGTCGCGACCCCGTTCGCCGAGCGCGGCGCGGTTACCGACGAATACGTCGCCGCCTTCAAACGTCTATGGACCGAGAAAAAGCCGGTCATCGACGGGCGCTACGTGCAGTGCGACGGGCTGCTGCTCGAGCCGAAGCCGGTGCAGCGCCCGCACCCGCCGATCTGGGTGGGCGGCGAGAGCGGCCCGTCCTTGCGCCGCGCCGCCCGCCTCGGCGACGCCTGGTACCCGATCGGCAGCAATCAGCGCCACCTGCTCGATACATTGCCGCGCTACAAAGCCGGCATCGAACGGCTTCGTCATGCCACTGAAGCCGCCGGCCGACCGCGCGGCGCCGTGGCCTTGACCTACCGGGTCAAGCGCTACGGCGACGCGGTGCCGCCGCACGCGTCGGACGGCGAGCGCCGGCTGTTCTCGGGCAGCGATGCCGAAATCATCGACGACATCCGCGTCCTCGCCGATCTCGGCGTCGATGCGATCGATTTCGATTTCGAGCGGGCCGACCAGGCCGCCGTCGTCGCCGCGATGCGCGCCTTCAAGGAACGGGTGCTGGCGCGGCTGTAGAGGTATCCGTGCAAACAGGACCGTCATTCCCACGCAAGCGGGAACTGGACCAGGGGCCGCCGGCTCGTCGCTTGCCCCTGGACCCCCGCGTTCGCGGGAGTGACGGGAGAGTGACCGCTTTTGAACAGCCCAAACCCTCAAGAGAGGTCGATCACCACCGGAACGTGGTCGGAGGCCTTGTCCCAGCCGCGGATATCGCGGTGGACGCGGGCCGCGGCGAGCGCGCCGACGAGCGGCGGGGTTACCCAGATGTGGTCGAGGCGGCGGCCGCGGTCGCTCGCCGCCCAGTCGCGGTTGCGGTAGCTCCACCACGTGTAAAGCCGCTCGTCCGGCGGCACGAAATGGCGCACCGCATCGACAAAGCCGCCGGCGCGCTGCAAGGTGCCGAGCCGCGCGACCTCGACCGGGGTATGGCTGACGACGCTCAAGAGCTGCTTGTGCGACCACACGTCGGTTTCGAGCGGCGCGATGTTGAGGTCGCCGACCGCGATCATCGCCCGCCCGCCGTCGCGCTCCGCGGCGAACCAGCGCGCCACCTCGTCCAAAAACTGCAGTTTGTGAGCGAATTTCGGGTTGGCCTCGGGGTCGGGAATATCGCCGCCGGCCGGTACGTAGATATTGTGCAGTTCGATGCCGCCGGGCAATTCGACGACCGCGTGGCGGCAATCGGCGCGGGCGCACCACGCGCGCGTCGCCGCCGCGCCGAACGGCAGCCGTGACAGAATCGCGACCCCGTTATAGCCCTTCATGCCGTGCACCAGCATGTCGCGGTAGCCGAGGGCCTCGAAACGCTCGCGCGGGAACAGTTCGTCCGGGGTCTTGGTCTCCTGCAGGCACAAGACGTCCGGCTGCTGCTCCTCTATCAGCCGGCAGACCTGCTCGATGCGCAACCGCACCGAATTGATATTCCAGGTGATTAGCCGCAAGACGGCCCCGCGAAGGTGCTCAGCCCGCGGCAGTCTCGCGCGATGCCGGATGCCGCGGCAAGGGTCCGCAGCGCAAACAAAACGGCGCCCGGTCGGGGGGGAGGACCGGGCGCCTGCTTGTCAGAAGCGCTTGGGGGAAAGCCGGTCCCGCAGGGGAAACGGGGCCGGTTACAAGAGGGTTTGGCACCCTCTCCGCTTCTGGGTATCAAAGATGGGGACGGTCCGGCCGGCGCGAAGATGCGATTCGCGCATGCGATATCGGCAAAAAACGCATACAACGCGGCGGAACTTTCCGCCATTCCCTCAGGCGGCGCGGCGGTTTGCCGCATCTCCCGCGGCAGTTGCATGGCAGGCCTGCGCGAATGCGGCAAACAGCGCGCGGGAAAATGGGTTCGCCAGTGCCTTGTATTCGGGGTGCCACTGCACGCCGACGACGAATCGCGCCTGCGGCAGGCTGACCGCCTCGATCTGGCCGTCCGGCGCCACGGCCTCGACCAACAGCGCCGCGGCCGGCCTGTCGACGCCCTGGCCGTGCAGCGAGTTGACCATGATCTCGGCGGCCCCGCCGGCCAACCGGCTCAGCAGCCCGTCGGGCGAGAGCGCGACCGGGTGGGCCGGGCCGTAGCGCTCGTCCGAGGTCAACGGGCCACGCCGGCGGCGATGATTGAAGCGTTCCGGCATTTCGAAGATGCGCTGGTGCAAGGTGCCGCCGAGCGCCACGTTGAGTTCCTGGATGCCGCGGCAGATCGCCAGGACCGGCATGTCGCGGCGCACCGCCTCACGGATCAACGGCAATGTCGTCGCGTCGCGGTCGGGGTCGTGCAATGTCCCTTCCCGGCTCGGGCGCCCGCCATAGTGGTTCGGCTCGACATTGGACGGGCTGCCGGTCAGCAGCAGGCCGTCGATCCGGTCGAGCAGCAGCGCGCAATCGGCCTTGGCGCCGATCGCCGGGATCAGCACCGGCAGGCAGCCGGCGGCATCGATCAGCGCGTCGCTATAGCGCTCGGCGGCGGTATGAAACGGACGCTCGTGGATCGCACGAACGCAGCAAGGCATGCCAATGACGGGGCGACCGGACATTCGTGCTCGCTCTTCTTGTTTCCTCAGCGGTTGGCGCCGCGGAAGAGGTATTGATATTGAAACAGGCGCGGATCGAGCGCCATCCCGAATTGCACGTCGGACAGGGAGACTGTCGTCGTCTTGCCCTGCTGATCGACAACGCTCCATTGCCTCAGCGCCAATGGATTTTCGGTAAAGACGAGGGTCAGGGAGCCGGCGTCGGGCCGGGCGCTCTCGACGACCGTGACGCGCACGGTCGAGCCGACATGGTCGAACCCGGTGACGACGACGTCCGGGCCGAAGCTGATCGGGTCGCGCAGAAAGAACCAGGCCGGGGTCTGGCGCAATTCGTATTTCGAGGTCTGGTTGAGCTGCTTGTCCCAGTAATAGACCGAGTTGGCGTCGGCCAGCATCGCGATCGGGGTCGGCGGGTCGTATTCGAAGCGCATGCGCCCCGGCCGCGCCACCCACAGATGTCCGGTGCTGACCGCGCCGTTATTGGCGACCTGACGGAAATTCGCGGTCATCGTGCGGATGCCGTTGAGGTAGGCGGCGATGCGCTGCAGCACCAGCGTGTCCTGCGGCGTCAGCGTGGCCGGTGCCGGCGCGGCAAGCGCGCCGGTCATGCTGGCCAGCCACAGCAGCAGCGCCGCGCCGAGCGCGCGGCGGCATCGTGCAGCAATCCTCAATTCGGTCCGTCCGTTTCCGCCGCAACAACGCGGCCCATCGGCAAATAATCCGCCGCCCCGCCCCGCTGCAATGCGGCGCATTCGCCGCCCGCCGGTCGCCCGGCCGGCGGCTGTTCATCCCCGTGTGATCGGGGCCACAGCGAAACCGTCGTTCCGGCAATAGTCTGCCTTAACCATTTTGTGGCACAAGCTGTGCCCCCTCACGTTCGGGACCAAATAGCCAGATGCCCTTCTCCGGCCCCTCATCGATCATCGTGGATGGCGAACACAATCGGTTTGAGCTGGTACTCGATGCGGGCAGGGTCATCGAGATCAGGATCGAACGCTGGGCACGGTGCACTACCGGCAAGCGCTATTGGGCGCGATGGTGGACGCCGGGCCGGCCGAAGGGCCCGCTCTATGCCGACGTAGTGGCCCGTGCTCGCGAAGAACTCGCACGGCAACGCCGGCAAAATAACCCCTCCGGATGAATCGAAAGCGCGCCGTCTCCCCATCGTAAGCTATTGATTTATTGGTGAGCCCGTCGGGGATCGAACCCGAGACCTACTGATTAAAAGTCAGTTGCTCTACCGGCTGAGCTACGGGCTCTCGCGATGCCGAATGAGCGCCGCAGCCCTATGGCGCAGCGTCCCGTTCGGCGGACCGGCGGAACATAGCGACGGGCAAAGCCCGGAACAACCTTCGTGCCGCGCCGCCAATCGCGGACAGTTGATTTGCGCCGTGCCGCGACGACTGGATAGTAAACGCTCCTGTGCCGTTTACCCCGAGACGCGCCCGGAGGGACCGTCATGCCAGCCATTCCGCGTTTGGCGGCGCTCGCCACCGCCGTGCCGCGCCATCGGCTCGCGCAGCACGAGGTCGTGGCGCAGGCTAAGCGGGCGTTCGCCGGCGCGCCACACCTTGAGCGGCTGCTGCCGGTGTTCGTCACCAGCGGCGTCGCGCAGCGCTTTTCGGCGGTGCCGCTCGACTGGTTCGCGGCGCCGCACGGCTGGGCCGAGCGCAGCCGACGGTATGTCGAAACCGCCCTGCCGCTGCTCGAAGCGGCGGTCGGCCGCGCGCTCGACGACGCTGGTGTCCCGCTTGCCGAGATCGGCGCGGTCGTCGCGGTTTCGACCACCGGCGTCGCGACGCCGAGCCTCGATGCCCTGTTGATCGAACGGCTGCGCCTGCCGCCGACCGTGCAGCGCCTGCCGGTCTTCGGCCTCGGCTGCGCCGGCGGCGCGCTCGGCCTGGCGCGCGCCGCGAGCTTGGCGGCGGCGATGCCGAACAAGGCGGTGCTGCTGCTCGTCGTCGAATTGTGCTCGCTGACCTTCCGCCTCGGGGACAATTCCAACAGCAACATCGTCGGGGCCGCGCTGTTCGGCGACGGCGCCGCGGCGGCGGTTCTGCACTGCGGCCGGCCCGGTCCGGCGATCGTCGCCGGCGGCGAGCATACCTGGCCGGAGACGCTTGACCTGATGGGCTG
This sequence comes from Allostellaceae bacterium, assembly GCA_035277405.1. Taxonomy (GTDB): domain Bacteria; phylum Pseudomonadota; class Alphaproteobacteria; order ATCC43930; family CGMCC-115725; genus DATARH01. The sequence goes on from DATEKP010000181.1 coordinate 13,333, forward strand.
GGAGGTTATGGAGGACGGGCTGAAGCCGGTCTTCTCGCAGGAGATCCCGCGGCTGGCGGCGGCCGAGCTCGGCGCTGCGGCGCGCGGTTTCCTGGCGGAGCGCGGCCTCTCGCTCGGCGATGTCGACCGCTTTCTGTGCCATCCCGGCGGCCCCAAGGTGATCGCGGCGTGCGAGGGCGCGCTCGGCCTCCTGCCCGGCACGCTCTTCGATGCGCGGACGGTGCTGCGCGAGTTCGGCAATATGTCGGCGGCGAGCGTGCTGTTCGTCCTCGACCGCTTGCTGGTCGGTGGCGCGCCGTGGCGGCGCGCGTTGTTGACCGCGTTCGGCCCCGGCTTCACCGCCGGCTTTGTCGTGCTGGAAAATTCGTGAGCATCCTCTACCTCGTGCTGGCGCTGGTCGCGGCGCAGCGCCTCGCCGAACTGGCGTTCGCCGCCGTCAATACGCGCCGGCTGCGGGCGCAGGGCGCGGTCGAACTCGACGCCGGCCTCTACCCATGCTTCGTGCTGTTGCATGCAGCGTGGCTCGCCGCCATCGCTCTGCTGGTGCCGGCGACGGCGCAGCCCTCCTGGCCCGCGCTCGTCCTCTACGCCCTGCTGCAGCCGGCCCGGTTGTGGGCAATCGCGGCGCTCGGCCGGCGCTGGACAACGCGGCTGATCGTGCTGCCCGGCGCGCCGCTCGTGTGCCGCGGGCCATATCGATATCTGCGCCACCCGAACTACCTGGTGGTTGCCGCCGAGATCGCGCTGCTGCCGTTGGCCTTCGGCGCGCCTGCGATCACGTTGGCCTTCACCGTCGCGAACGGCGCGCTGCTCGCCCGCCGCATCCGCACCGAGGACCGTGCGCTCCGCGGGCGCCCGGCTGAGGTGCGCAACCCGATACGATCGACCTCCCCGATCAGGGAGGCGTGACAGGGAGATGCTTCGTTGTTGGAGGACGACATGCGGAACGCGATCATTGTGACCTGCGGTCTGTCGCTCATTTTGCTCGCCGGCGCGGCCAACGCGGCGGACCATCTGTTCACCGGCGTCGGCGCCGGCGGCATCACCACGTCGAGCCAGCCCTTTCTGAACGGCACCACCAATCCCGGCCGCTCGGGCCTGACGGTGCCCGGGCAGGGCAGCCCGCTGTCGGGCGAGGACCGCACCACGCCGGCGGTCGAAACGGGGCAGCTCTTGACCCATCATTTCAGCCAGCCGAACCTCAACGCCAACCCCGGCAACGGCATGCTGCGCATGCCGCCGCCGGCGGCGGCCGGCATGACGGTGCCGATGGGGCACGGCCGCCGCTGACTGACCATTTGGGCGCGGGACGGCGGGCTTCCCGCCGTCCTTGCGCCG
>DATEKP010000182.1:0-3559 GCA_035277405.1 Allostellaceae bacterium
CCTAGCCGAGGCATTGCCGCGCCCGGCGCATTCGATCCTGCTCGACATGCCGGGCTTCGGCGCGTCGCCGCTGCCGCCCTCGGCCTGGGGCACCGAGGATTACGCCGATGCGGTGGCCGAATGGCTCGCCGCACTGCCGCCGGCGCGGCATATCTGGATCGCCCACTCGTTTGGCGCCCGCATCGGATTGCAACTCGCCGCCCGGCATCCGGCGCTGATCGATGGGCTGTTCCTGATCGCCGCTGCCGGGTTGCCGCCGCGCCGATCGGTTTGGAGAAAAGCCCGCGTCGCGGCGTGGCGCTGGGCGTATCGGCTGGCGCGCGGCCTCACCGCCGAGGGGCCGGCGCGCGAGCGGCTGCGGGCCCGGTTCGGCAGCGCCGACTACCGCGCGGCCGGACCGTTGAGGCCGATCCTCGTCAAGGCGGTCGGCGAGGATTTGACCGCGGCGGCGCGGGCCGTGCGCTGTCCGGTCATGCTCGTTTACGGGGATCGGGACCGCGAGACGCCGCCCGCGCTCGGCGAGCGCTTCGCGAAGCTGATCCCGCAATCGCGGCTTGTCGTGCTGCGCGGTTTCGATCATTGGAACGTGTTGACCGACGGGCGTCATCAGCTCGCTCATCGTATTGCGGAGTTCATGGAGCAGGTGGGGTGATCCCTATTTTTGCATTCTGCGGCTTTCTGATTTTCGCGTGGCGCCGCCTGCTTACCTACCTGCATCTGTTCCAACAGGAGGAATACGACGATCGTCGCTTTCTCGCCTGGCTATGGCGTGAGCGTGCGTTCGATCGGCGTATGTCATTGCTATTGCTGGTTTTCGGTATCGCCGATTTGGGCATGCGCTTTGCCGGGGTGATGCGGTGGGGGGTTGTCGCATTGGTTGTGTTTGTGGTGCCACTAGCGTTTGAGCGCGATCCACGTAAGTCGGCGAAAAAGCCACTGGTCATGACGGCGCGCGCTCGGCGGATCTATTGGGTCGCACTGGGGGTGTGCATCGCGATCGGCCTTGCCGCTGCGCTCACGAGCGATCTTTTGTTCATCTGGATCGCCGCGGTTCAGCTCGTGCCGGTTGCGCTGGTTGCCGGCAACCTGCTGCTGGCGCCGTTCGAGGCGCGCGTCCAGCGCAGCTATTGGCGCGACGCGCGCGCGATCCTGCAGCGGGTCAACCCGACCGTCATCGCCGTCACCGGCTCCTACGGCAAGACCTCGGTCAAGCACATCCTCGGCCACGTCTTGGAGACCGCCGCCCCGACGCTGATCACGCCGGGCAGCGTCAATACGGCGATGGGCATTGCCCGCGTGATCCGCGAGCGGCTGCAGCCGCATCACCGCTATTTCGTCGTCGAGATGGGGGCCTACGGCATCGGCTCGATCGCCCGGCTGTGCGCGTTGACCCCGCCGCGCATCGGCATCGTCAGCGCGATTGGCAAGGCACATTACGAGCGCTTCAAATCGCTCGACGCGGTTTCCCGCGCCAAATTCGAGCTGGCCGAGGCGGTGCGCGACAATCACGGCCGGCTGATCGTCGCTTCCGACGTGCTGGAGTTCGACTGGCCGCGGCAGTTCGTCGAGCGGCACCGCGATATCGTCGTGACGGTCGGCGCAGATGCCGACCTGGCGATTCATAGGCTGCGCCAGGACGCGGACGGCATCGTCGCCGAGATCGAATGGCGCGGCGAGCCTTACCGGCTGGCGGCGCCGCTCTACGGGCTGCATCAAGGGCGCAACATCGCGCTGGCGTTCGCAGCGGCGTGCAGCCTTGGCCTCGCACCCGAGGATGTGATCGCGAGCCTGAAGAGCACCCCGCAAATCGCCCACCGGCTTGAGGTCAAGCGCCAGGGCGAGGGCGCCGTCGTGATCGACGACGCCTACAACTCGAACCCGGTCGGCTTCGCCTCGGCGCTGGCGCTGCTCGATACGCTGCGGCGGCCGGACGGGCGGCGTATCCTGGTGACCCCCGGCATGGCCGAGCTGGGCAGCGAACACGAGGCCGAGCACGCCCGCATCGGCCGGCTGGCGGCCGAGCACGCCGACATGCTGCTCGCCGTCGCGCCGCACCGGGTGGCGCCGTTGGCCGCGGCGTTTCGCGAGGCGGCGCCGGAGCGCCCGGTCGTGTCATGCGCAACCTTCGCCGACGCCAAGAACTGGCTTGACGGCAATCTCGGACGGAACGACGTCGTGCTGATCGAGAACGACCTGCCCGATCTGCTCGAACGCAAGCTGCGGCTATGACACCGCGGCCGGCGGCGCGCCGATTTCGTCGGCCTCTGCAGGCCCAAGCGTCGTGAAGCCGTATACGCCGATTTCCTGCGCGACCGCGCCACCAAGCGCCTGACGCAATTGTTCGTTCGAGGTCTCGAGCTGGCGCAATTCGGCCGGCGGCATGCGGTAGCCGGAGAAATTGATGTCCTTGCGCAACAGCAACAGTGCCTGCTCCTCGTCCTCGGCGACGACGATGGCGATGGCAATCGGGCCTTCGGAGGCCAACGGCTCAGCCTTGACATGAAATGTCATCATGCCCGGCGTAACAACGGCCGCGGCGCCGCGTTCCTCACGAGCGCGACTGCGGGCGAAAGCGCGCCCAATCGACCGGCGCGCCGAGATTCAATCGAGTGCCGGCTCCGGGCATCGGGTATTTGAGGCCGCTGGCGCAATTGAACAGCACGGCGCGCTCGCCGGGCGCGACCCGGCCGTCCGCGACCGCCGCCTTGTAGGCGGCGTAGGTCGCGGCGCCCTCGGGGCACAAGAGCAGCCCCTCCTCGGCCGCCGCCTCGCGCCACGCCCGCATGATCGCGTCATCATCGACAGCGATCGCAAACCCGCCCGATTCGCGCACCGCGCGCAGGATTAGGAAATCGCCGACCGCCTGCGGCACGCGGATGCCGGCGGCGAAGGTATGCGCATCCTGCCAGCGCGGCGCATGCTCCTCGCCATCTTCCCAGGCCTTAACCATCGGTGCGCAGCCGGCCGCCTGCACGACGACCATGCGCGGGCGCTTCGAGCCGATCCAGCCCAGCGCCTCCATCTCGGCGAAGGCCTTCCACATGCCGATGATGCCGGTGCCGCCGCCGGTCGGATAGAAGATCACGTCGGGCAGTTCCCAACCGAGCTGCTCGGCCAGTTCCAGGCCCATCGTCTTCTTGCCCTCGATGCGGTAGGGCTCGCGCAGCGTCGAGCAGTTGAACCAGCCGATCTCCCGCTCGCCCTCGGCGACGAGCTTGCCGCAATCGTCGATCAGGCCGTCGACGAGGAACACCTCGGCGCCCTGCATCGCGATCTCGCGCACATTGACGGCCGGGGTGTCGTCCGGGACGAAGACGGTGGCGCGCATGCCGGCGCGGGCGCAGTAGGCCGCCATCGCCGCGCCGGCGTTGCCGTTGCTCGGCATCGCCATGTGCGTGACGCCGAGTTATTTCGCCACCGACACCGCGAGCACCAGGCCGCGCGCCTTGAACGAGCCGGTCGGCAACCGCCCCTCGTCCTTGACCAGCAGCTCCCCACCCTGTCGCGCGAGCCGCGGCAATGACACGAGCGGCGTCACGACCTCGCCCAGCGCGACGAC